>JAFTMR010000074.1 GCA_017452325.1 Phascolarctobacterium sp.
TCTATCGCCAAAGCCAAGCATAGTCAACGAAATCGCTCTGAATAAACGTAAATAAAAATTGATAAATCTTGTCAATGGTAATAAAATATAAGCATAAACCTTTGCAGTTAGCTATGCATTGAAAGGAAGTGTACCCATGCAATTACCCGATAAAAAATATATTGCGTCCTTTGACATTGACGCTCAAAACACCTTCACCCCCGTCTGCCCCGAAGAGCTCCCCGTTGTAGAAGGCGACCTGATTGCAGGCGAGCTGAACGCCCAGGCAAAATTTGCCAGCCTGCGTGTTGCTTCCCGCGACGCTCACACCCAAGAAGCCCTGTGGCTAAGTGATGAAACTCATCCACCCCTTTCTCCCATCGAAGGTCATCCTGACCTAGACATCCGTTGGCCGGCACACGCCATCATCGGCACAAAGGGCTTTGACTTTATCGCAGGACTTGACCCCAACGCCTACGACTTCCAAGTTTATAAGGGCATCGAAATTGACAAACACCCCTACGGAGCCTGCTATCATGATTTAGGCAACAAGCTTTCCACAGGCGTTATCGAATATCTGCGCTGCAAGGGAATCACCACCGTAATCTGCGGCGGCTTGGCAACGGATTACTGCGTCAAAAACACCGTCCTGCAATTGCGCGACGCAGGCTTTGAGGTTATCCTCAACAAAGCTGCCTGCCGCGGCATCGCCCCTGAAACCATTGCCAGTGCTTTCCAAGAAATGGAAGCAGCCGGCGTAAAGTTTATCGAAAACGCAGGCGAGCTGGAGTAAGTTTAATATAGCCTTTAGCAGTTCGCCAACAACTGCTTCGTTCCAAAATCTTCTTTCACTCTTATAGTTGACATCAGCAATCCAAAAGTGACGTAAATTTTATAAAACAAACAAAAAAATTAGGCAACAGTGTTGTAAAATGCTGTTGCCTAAAACTTTTTTAAAAATTTTTCTTGCAAGAACGTCACTTTTGCCTTCTTCATGTCAACTATAAGGGTGAATCTTCTTTTTTTCTTTTTCTTTTTTTCTTCTGCCATGCGTTCCAACAAAACTGTAAGTTTTGCTCCTTTTTCTAAAAAATGCAGTAACTTTAGAGTTATGTAGTAACTAAGAGCAGTTTTTGTGTAATTGTGAAATCAGAGTTAAATTTTAAAAACCATGTCCCTGTTCTGAAAATGTTTCACGTGAAACAATCAACTACGCAGTGGTCTTCTCTTTCTCTTCTTCTAACCTGCTAAGTTCCTCAGCCTCTTGTCTTGTTTTAAAGCCATAATTGGTATGCGCCCTAATATTTCCTTTTTGCCACTCAACAGCTTCTTCTAACCCTTTCAAGAACTCAGCATATCTTTTTTCGTCCATAAGCTATTCCCCTTTCAACAACTTAGAAACTTTTGCTAAATCCATTATTTTTTGCTGTGGTAAATTCCCCTGTTCACTTTTCTTGTAAACATCGACACAAATTATATTTGCTGTTTCAGCCACATCTAAATATATTACTCTAGCACTTCCAGACTTACCTCTGCCTTCAAAAGCAAAACGCAATTTCCTAAATCCACCTGCACCAATAATCACATCTCCCAACTTCGGATTATGGTTAAGCATTTGTTCTAGTCTAATTTGGTCATCGTCAGTAAATCCTAAACGTGTCCATTCCTTCACGAAATAAGAGGTAAACATAAACACTCTGTTCATTTCCTTCTCTCCTTAAATTTTAATAGTTCCATAATTTGTTGTCAATTATGGTTACTAAATACTTCAAGGAGAGTCTTAAAGTACCCCTATTTATTTCGCATAGTTGTGAAATCCACGTGAATTTTTAGAAACCATGTCCCTGTTCTGAAAATGTTTCATGTGAAACAATGGGAAAAAATGCAAAAAATAATCGCCTCAGTCCTGACAAAACTTGGCGATTATTTTATATGTACCTTTTATCCCAAGCCATTGCATCTTGCCAAATCATCATAGACGAGGGTTGCCAGCTTTTCGATTAGCTGTGCATCACCAGCAAAAACTTGAGTAGCACCCAAAACTTCCTGCAAGCGAGCCTTATTACTCATCATGCAACAGCAGGGCAACATAATTTCGCTAATCAGATAGGCAGCGCTGCGCAATTGCATTTCATCAGCAAGCAAGCTACCGTCTCGTACCTTTCCTGCAAATACGGCAAGCCTTCTATCAATGGCAAGAGCAAGCTGCTTTTCTAAGACGCCCATCTTAGCGCATGTTTTCAATAAAATCTTCGAAGGTATTGATTACAACGTAGTGACCGGTAACTTTAAGGTCGCGCAAAACGGTGCCGTAGGATTCGTACCATTCTGCAGCCAAATCCATCTTCAGACCATCTTTTTCATATTCTTCCATCATTTTTACAATGAATTTGTTTACTTCGCCGGTTTCCTTGTTTACGTTCAAGGGAATAATGCGTTCTTCGGGTTCATATTTTTCTACAACAACTTTCCAACCACCGGGGATAGGCGGCAGACGATTAGCTTTGATATAATAACCATCGGGAGAGAAGCCTACATAGGCATCCATTTTATTATATAATTTAGCTTTTTGAAGAGGGAAGCCATTAGCGTTACCCCATTTTACGATTTCATCGCAAACTTCATTTTTTTGAACTACGCTGGTAAAAGTAGTTTCAGCTAAAATTTCGGACATTTTTATTCCTCCTTAAAACTTCATTAGATTTATTTTACTCTAACAGCCAAAGAAATTCAACGAAAAGATAAAATAAAAAGTTCACCCACCGCCATAAGTATTTGTTACAATAATTTCTGTTTGCACAATGCTTACGCTGTGCTAAAATATAATTAAAATTTTGAAGAAAGGAGCCTGCTCATGTTCGCTCAGATAAAAGAAGATTTGAATGCCATTATGCTGCGTGACCCCGCCGCAAAATCTAGGCTGGAGGCAGCACTGTGTTATCCGGGTTTGCATGCCATCTGGCTCCATCGTATAGCACATCATTTTTATTTAAAAGGCTGGGTAGTTTTCCCCCGTTTGGTAAACACCTTATCCCGCTTTTTGACAGGTATCGACATTCACCCGGGCGCAAAGCTTGGCCCTGGTCTTTTCATTGACCATGGCATGGGTCTTGTTATTGGCGAAACCGCAGAGCTTGGCAGTAATGTTACCCTCTACCAGGGCGTTACCCTTGGTGGTACCGGTAAGGAGAAGGGCAAACGCCACCCCACCATAGGTAATAATGTAGTAATTTCCAGTGGTGCCAAAGTGCTTGGCTCTTTTACCGTTGGCGACAACTCCAAGATTGGTAGCGGTAGCGTAGTTTTGCATGAAGTTCCTCCCAACTCCGTAGTAGTTGGTGTTCCCGGACGTGTAGTTGCCCTTGACGGAGTGCGCATACGCCCCGGCGATACAGAAAGTGCTATCGACCTTGACCACGACGTTCTACCTGACCCGGTTGCAGATTACGAAGAACGCCTGGCAAAGCATATGGAAGAAATCAACAAACGCTTGCAGGAACTGGAAGCATCTATTTATATCAACTGCCGTCATCCTAAAGATTACGATTAACAACGAGGTAATATTATGAGCAGAATTATGACCACTGCGGAAGCCATCAAAGAAGCTCGCCGCTGCTTGAACTGCGTCAGACCAACCTGTCGCACCGGTTGTCCCATCGAAAATAATATTCCGGAATTCATCCGCGCTCTTGGCGAAGGCAATATAGGCTTAGCCTATGAAACAATCTCTGAGCGCAGCAACCTGCCTGCTATTTGTGGGCGCGTTTGTCCCCACGAACGTCAATGTGAAGCTCACTGCATTCTTACTAAAAAGCAATGCGGTATTGAGATTGGCAGCCTGGAAATGTTCATTGCGGATTTTGCCCACGACAATGATTTGAAGCCCATCCCTGCCTCCAGTGGTATGCGCGGCAAGGTTGCCGTTATCGGTAGCGGTCCCGCAGGCTTAACCGTTGCAGGCGATTTGGCAAAGATGGATTTTGACGTAACCATCTTCGAAGCGCAAACCGAACCGGGCGGCGTACTCCTCTTCGGTATTCCGGACTTCCGCCTGCCCAAGGATGTAGTGCGTCGTGAAATCAAAGAGCTGCTCGGCTTGGGAGTTAAAATCAAAACTCAAGTGCTTGCCGGTGTAGATTTCACTGTTGATGACCTGTTTGCAGAAGGCTTTGATGCTATCTTTATGGGTACGGGTACTTCCCTGCCCCGCACCTTGGATATCCCCGGCAAGGAGCTTTCCGGTATTTTGACTGCTACCTACTTCTTGCGCACCGTAGTCCTGGCGGATGAAGGCAAGCTGGACGAAAGCGAAACCATCCTCCACACCGGCGACAATGTTGTAGTTGTTGGTGCAGGCAATGTGGCGATGGACGCAGCTCGCACTGCAGTACGTCGTGGTGCCAAGAATGTTACCGTTGTCTACCACAAATCCGAAGCAGAAGTATCTGCCTTCCAAAATGAATACAACGCTGCTATCCATGAAGGCATCCAGTTCAGCTTCCTGAAACAGCCCATTGCTTATTTTAATAAAAAGCAAATGCGTGCGCTCAACAATGTTCGCCGCCATACGGAACAAGGAGACGAAACTCAGGTTGCAGGCCTGCTACTGCAAAACATCACCAAAACCCCCAACGGAGAGTTTGTTCCCGAAGGCGGTCAGGAAGTTTTGCCCTGCGATTGCGTCATCCTTGCAGTAGGTCAAAAGCCGGCAGCGCGCATAGTTAGTACAACCAAAGGCATCCAAGTTGATAACCGCGGCTTTGTAATCACTCGCGAACGCCCCTACGGGATGACCACCCGCGCCGGCGTATTCAGTAGTGGTGACGTGGTACATGGTCCTGCTACCGTAGTTCTCGCTATGAAGGAATCCAAAAAGGTTGCCGCAGGCATCGCCCAATACATTGATGCTAAGAAATTAATTGAAGATTGTAGTTTCTAAAAATAAAATCCCCACTCGCAAGAGAGCGGGGATTTTTTGTTCATAAATGTTTCTCTCAAATTATGCTTAAATACAAAAGGCTGCATATAACGGCACAATCTTCTTACCATCTTCAAAGCCAAAGTTTTTAGTAGAAAGCTTGATAGCATAAGCAGGATTAAATCTTTCCATATAAACTCGCAAGCTTTTGGCACGAGTATTGTCCGCACTTTTAACTTCAATGGGAATTATCTTTCCCTCTCTTTGAATAACAAAATCAATCTCTGCGCCCCTATCAGATTCCCAATAATAAGTTCTATAACCATTGGCAATCAGCTGGGCATTAACATAGTTTTCAGTTAACCCACCTTTAAAATCATCAAGCTCATCATTCAAATATAAAACATCCTCAGCAAGCACATCTTTCTTGGCGCACAACAAACCTACATCGGACACATATATTTTAAAAGCATCAATATCACGATAATTATCCAAAGGCTTTTTGATTTGCTCCAGCTTATAAATCCTATCCACAATTCCCGATAAGCTTAACCATTCAATAGCATTCTCAAATTCAGAAGCACGCCCACCTTTTTTTATGAGCTTATATTGAAACCTTGTATTCTTCTTGGAAAGCTGCACAGTGATATTATCATAAGTAAGCCTTGTTTTTTTAATCTCATTGGTATTATTATACTTGCTCATATCATTAAGATAGCTAAGCAAAATATTATCCTGCAAATGTCTTGTGAAAATAAAATCCTTAGTCGCAATAAACTGAGCGACACATTCAGGCATACCACCCACCACAAGATACTGCCTATAATATTCTAAAGCAGTAGTATGTAAAACCTGCGGTATCGCTTCATCCTTTACAAAACACTCCCTAATCCTTGCCACTAGCTCCTGTTCACCAAACGCCAATAAAAACTCTTCAAAATCCATGGGATGTAGAATCTTTATATCAACCTTACCTACAGGAAAAGAGAACTTGCTTCTGTTAACAGCTACTCCAAGCAAACTACCGGCAACAATAATATGATAAGCAGGTGCTTCCTCACAAAAATATTTTAAAGAAGCTAAAGCTCTTTCGCACAGCTGAATTTCATCAAAAACAATGAGAGTCCTTTCCGCAAAAATCTTTTGGTTTGCAATACGTTCTAGTAAAGGCAATAAATATGAAGGGCTGATATTCTCCTCAAAAAGCGTAATCAAACTTGGATTAGTTTCAAAGTTAAAATAAGCGACATTGTCGTAATTGTTCCTACCAAACTCCAAAACAGAATAGGTCTTACCAACCTGCCTTGCTCCTTGTAAAATCAACGGCTTTCTATATGCACTTGTCTTCCATTCTTTAAGATAGCCCGTAATCTTTCTAATCATAGCAACTTCTCCAAGTATTTTTTCTCATTATACCACATTCATGTCATTTAGTGTAAAATTCTTAAAAACTTTCCCGTAAAATCACGCGAACTTCTTTATGAAGTCAACACTAAATTACACGAAAGGTTTATTATGACTAAAACAGCCTATTACGAAAAAATCCCCACTCGCAAAAGAGCGGGGATTTTTTGTTCATAAAGAACTGTCTTATTAAATTAGAAGCTGTAGCGTACGCCCAGGTTCCATTGCCAGTTAGTGTCTACTTCGCCACCAAAAGTCTTTTCAACATCAGCATAGATGTAGGTTGCTTTGGACAGGTTAATGTTAGCACCTACGCCAACTTCCCACCAGCCGCCACCAAGGTCTTGTTCAAAGCTTCTGGTATCTTTACCATCAGAGAATTTAGTGGTAGTTTCACCTTCAAAATCATACAGATAAGATGCACGAGCATAGATATTACCTTGTTTGATGTCTTTACCCAAGGAGAAGCCTACACGACCAACCAAGCTTTCCATATCTTCCAAGGTTACGGTTCTGCCAGGCAGTTCACATTCTGCACTGCTGATTTTGCCATAGGTCAATTCAACTTGCGGTTCAATCCACAAGCCATTGCCTTGCTCTAAACGCTTACCATATTCAGCACTCAAGCTATAGCCATTAGAACTCCAATCACCTTTATCGCCTGCTACATTGAAATCGTGTTCAATGCGTGCAACTTTGGCAATCAAATCTACAAAGCTACCATCATCATTCAGTTTGCTACCATAAACAGAGAAACCCTTATGTTTGTTTTCACCACTTGCTTTGTCAGCAGTAGTATCAGCTTCGGTATAGCTTACTGCAGCACCAACAGTCCAAGACGGGTCAACACTAAGTTTTTCGTCATAGCCTAATTGATAGGTTTTATATTCGTTCTCAACATCCTTGTATTCACTTTCGCCGTTAACCATGCGAACCCATACGCCATGTTCACCATTAGCATTGCGCAATTCGCCAAGGCGCTTGTTCATATCGTTGTTTTCCGCACGCCAAGCCATCAATGCTACATTCAAAGTATTGTTGATGGAAGCGTTGGTGGTGTTGAGTTTTTCGGTTACATCCTCTTTTGCTACATAACCATGGTAGTAGCCATCAGTACCTTTATCCTTATCATAACTTACTACACCAGTGGTTTCACCTTTAACCTTGCCTTCAGCCATTACTACTTTAGCAGTAACAGTTTCTTTTGCAGTTTCTGCAACACCTAATTTTTCTGCTACAGTAGTAAGCTGGTCTGCTGTATTCAAATCATCAGCAGTTTTACCAGCTTCAGTGATAATTAGAGATCCTTCTACTTGATTAACATCAAGATGTCCATCTTCTCCGAAAACTATTTTGCCATTATTTTTGGTAGTAACAGTATCAAACTTAGTTATACCTTTAAGTTCTAAAATAGAACCATCAACCTTAACTGTACCATTGTCACAATTTTCAACTGTGTTAAGCGTTACTACAGCAGCATCATTAATATTAATAGTATCAAAGTTTTCAACAGTATCAATGGATCCATACCAACCACTTTCAATATTCAAAGTATTACCAGTACCATCAGTTGCATCATTATCACCATATAATTTAGCTTTAGAAACATCAGCTGTGTCTTTGATATTAATGGTATTGTTACTAGCACTACCATTATCACTATAACCGCCATATAAGTTACCTGCAACTATGCTGTTACCCTCAATATTTATAGTATTAGAATCGGCATTACCACTAAGAACTATATCATTATTATCTAAAACAAAACCGCCAGCACAAGTAGAGTTTTGTCCTAATGTTACATTATTGAGGCTTACAGTATTCTTACTCGCATCTCCACCATTAGTATGTACAAAGCCGCCAAAAATTTCAGCATTCGTAACAACAGTATTTTTTATAAATACTTCATTATCTTTAGCACTGCCACCTCTTGCTTCACCGCCATAAACACAAACATAGTTATTTTCCGAAAGTTCAAATTTAACATTATCAACTATCGCTTTATTGCCTTCTACATTAAGTATATTCTTATGGTTAATACTTACAGCACCACCAATAAAGATATGATGGCTATCTTTTTGTCCTTCTAGTTTTATGATAATTGGCTTATCTTGTCCGCCAACATAGATACTATTATTTGAAGCACTCGCTTCACTATCATTACTTTGAAATCCAAAAGCATAAAGGTTAGCAGAACCATTAGAAACTGTTAAATTATGCTTAATAATTAATTCATTTCCATCCTTATTATCCAAACGACTGTCATTGTCTCCTATATGATAACCAGCATACAAGCCCAAAGGTCCTCCGCCATATGTAATGTCGCCAGTTGTCACTAATATATCAGGAGATTCACCGCTATTTGTGGGATAAAAAGCACTCCATCGCGCTCCCGCAGCATAGTATGTACCATAATAATTACCTGCATTATTACAAACCCCAACTAATCCACTTTGTTCTTTAAAAATTTCAACGCTGTCAGCTTGCACATTTCCCAATGTAGTAGTCGTATAGTTTATTTCCGCCGCCATAGCACTCCCAGTAATAACAAACGCCATCAACGCACCAAGTGCTAAGCTTCTTTTCAACGTCTTTTTACTCATAGAAAAACACCTCTTTCAATATTGTGAGAGCAAAATATTTATACAAAGCTTCTGCTCGCCAGAAGCAATATAACATTTCTTGCCGTCCCCCTTCAGTCAGCTACGCTGACAGCTTCCCCAAAGGGGACGCCTTTCTAAGAACAAAATTTATTTGCTTTTCAAGCAACGATTAGCAAAAAGCAGCGACACATATTCAAGAAAATATCGCAAAGCTCCGCATCCTGAGCTGTATTTTCTAAAAGCTTCTAGAAACTGCGAAGCGAATATGCGGACAGCGATATTTTTATACTAAAAGGAGCGTTAAGCTGACTTTAAATTAGCACTGACCCCCGAAGCTTTTTGCTTGTTGCAGGAAAGCAATAAATTTTGTGTAAAACCTCTCATCACCTAAAGCAGTATATGCCCTTACCAAAAGGTATACTTTTTGGTACACCACCCGGAAAAGTACAGAAATACTAAAATTCATACTTTTATTACATAAATTATACTCAGAAAAGAATCTATTGTAAAGGGAAAATGGATGTGCCCAAAAGTATACTTTTCGGCACAATTCTAGATAAAAAATTAACTCCTCGCCCACAATCAATGTGAACGAGGAGTTTTTATGTGCATTTTACATTATTAGGGATTCAATTTTAAGATTTAATCTTTTTGTTTGAGTGCATTATACGCTTCCTTCAAAAGCAACAGAGTAAGAACTAAAAGAATAATGTCTACACCAAAAACAACCATATTAGTTTTGGGATTGAGCAAGGTTTGTACCAAAGCCACAATAGTAGTTACAAGCATAAAGCCCATGGGGTACATAATGAAGGCCGCACTCTTCTTGAGAGCACGAATAACCCAAACACCCAAAGCCAACAAGCCGATAGCAGCAACCAATTGGTTAGAAGCACCGAAGATAGGCCAAATAAGCTGCCAAGCCGCCACATTACCTGCTTTGTAGAAAATAAGCGCCAAAGCAACGCCTACGGAAATACCGGTTGCCAAGTATTTGTTCAGGCTCATACCGGTAAACTCTTGCAGCTGGTAACGCGCCAAGCGGGTGGCAGTATCAAGAGAAGTTAAAATAAAAGAGTTCAGCGCTAAAAGACCAATGGCAGTACCCAAACGCGGAGAGATACCAACCAAAGTAGCAAATTGACCTAAGCCCTGACCATAAACAACGGTGGGACCACCTTTAAGCATTTCACCGCTCATCATAATAGTACCCAAAGCGATTACGCCAACAACACCTTCAAGAAGCATTGCACCATAACCTACAGGAACAGCATCGGTTTCGCGGGTCAATTGTTTGGAAGTAGTACCGGAAGCAACCAAGGAGTGGAAGCCGCTGATTGCGCCACAGGCAACAGTAATGAACAGCAATGGCCACAGATATTCGCCATTAGCAGTCACAAAGCCTTTGAACGCAGGCAATTTCACTTCGTAGCTTGCGCCGCCAAAAATCATGCCCACGCCACCTAAGAATACAGAGAAGTATAACATATAAGATGCCAAATAGTCGCGAGGTTGCAGGAGCAGCCATACGGGCAGAATAGAAGCAGCGAAGATATAAACTATGAGGAAAATACGCCAAGTATCAACGCTTGCGGCAAAAGTGGTTTGTACCCAAGGGCTTTCCAAGCCAAATACTAAGGAGCCAAATAAAATAGGCAACATAATTATGGTGCTTATCTTCAAAGACATACCAAAGCGGTAAATAGCAATACCAAATACCATAGCCATGCCAATGTACAAGGAAGCAGTAAAGGCTACCGCAGGGTCAGCAGCGAAGGTTTGTGCTGCCAATTCCAAGAACACTGCCACAACCAGAGTCAAGCTAACCCAAGTAAATGCCAAAAATAGTTTTTGACCACGTTCGCCAATCCATTGACGTACAACTTCACCGATGGACAAGCCTTTATGACGAATGGAAGCAACCAATGCACCCATATCATGTACACCGCCAAAGAAGATGCAGCCAATGATAATCCAGCAGAAGGTGGGCAGCCAGCCTAGCATGGCAGCAGCAGCGATAGGACCAACAACGGGCCCTGCTCCGGCAATAGAAGCAAAGTGGTGACCCATCAATACTGCGGGATGGGCAGGGCAATAGTCGATATTATCCTGCAATTCAGTAGCAGGAGTGGTGCGGTTAGGGTCCAAGCCATAGTAGCGGCTTTGGAATCCACCATAAAATTTGTATGCCAAGGCGAAACATACCAGCGTAATTACGAATAAGGTTAATAACATTATATTCCCTTCCTTCAATTATTTTTGCCTTTGCCAAGCAATGCACTTTGCTCAACCAAAAAAATTAAATCCTCAAATCTTTTAACCCTTTCTCCCCCTTTATAATGTAAAATTTCAAGCCAACCTTTAATGCCCCACCAGTAGGACTTCACTACCACTTCGGAAAAAGCACTGTCCAACAAAAGAAAGCGATGCTTCATCACATCCTCTTTTGGCTGCCAGTTTGCTTTCAGCCAATTTTCAGAAGCTCTACCGTTGTGCTTAAAAATTATAAAATCATCTGCGCTGTAACGGCCTATCTCTCCTGCCAGGCAATCTTTGACAAAATCAGTATGGCGGTGCCAGCCTTCCATGTCCCCGCCCTGCCAAGGAACAAAGCCGTAATCTCGCAGCAAGGCTTCCAGCTTACTAAAATCAGATGTCATCATAGGGTATCTTCCTGCCATTCTCTTAACTGTACAGTAAAATTATCCCACAGCTCCGGCAAGCTGGCCAAGGCTGCTTCTGCTTTGGCACGCTCCCACCCGCAGAACATAGCACCCTCGTACTGCAGGGCAGGGTCATCAGGATACTGCTGTAAAATTTCTTCAATGAGCATATCATTTACATAATCATCATGCAAAAAGCCAAGCATATCCTGAAAAGACTTCAAGCTCCGCAGCAAGCTGGTAGGGAAATCAATCTCCGGTACTCCCTGCAAGCCATAACGAAAGCGCTTCATTTTGATTCTAATCTTGTGCAGCTGCTCCATATCTGCAAAATCAGGATACTTCTCCGGTAAAAGGATTAGCCTGTTGCACCAGGAGTTCAGACGTTGACGGATAAAGCTTTTCAGTCGTACATCCTCATAGGCTTCCGGCAAAGCAGTATTCTGTAAGGTAAGGAGCATTTCTGCAAACTGCAGGGTAATACCATTGAGCTTGCTGGCATTTAGCACCCTTTTGGATGCCCTTGCCCGATACTCCAGTAAAATTTCTTCCAAGCGGGAAACCTCGTCCACAGCTTCCTCTGTACGTTGACCATGTCTAATCTTCATACAGGTCAGGAGAGCTACATCGTATTCCCGAGCGTCCCCAAGCACATTCGCCCAACGCTTCACCAGCATTTTGTGTTGTTCAAAGGTGGTCAAGGGTATGAGCTCTTTAAAGAAAGTTAGGGAGGAGCGCAGGCGACGCAGCTTAACCCTCAGCTGACGGACAAGATTGCGTTCGTTGGAACAGGTAAGCAAATCTCCCCAGGCCTTGCTGGCGCCAAAAACATGCCAAGGCAAATGGCAACGTAGCGCAGTGGCAAGGTCATCCTCGTCATATTGCTCCATATCCTTCATGGAGGAGCGTCCCCGCTGCTGCTTTGCCCGCAAAACTAAATCCGGCTCGTCCAAAACAAATTTCATCTTACCGCCCAAAAGTTTTTGGAGCAGCTTATGTACTTCTTGCACAGCCTCCTCTTCATATTGAATGATTACTTCATTCAGAGGATAAATGGTATCGCTAATAACCATTACCCCGTTGATGCAGGTAAGCTTGTAGCCAGCCTCATTAAGCGGTACAAATCTGGTACGCTTGTACTTGAGCATATCCTCATGGGCAAGATACTTCTCTTTTATTTTGCTTTTCACTGTTGAAGGGGGCAAAAGCTTTTGCACCGCAGTCAGCAGCTGTCCTTTATTTTTTAAACCAAGCCCGTGTAGGCAAATCTTGTGTTTCATTACATCCTCAATTATTTAGCTTGCACCTGGGCAGGCATGGGCTTCCCTTCCAAAGCAGCTAAGATATTATCTACGGTCAAAAGTGCCATGGCGTCCCTTGTTTCTACAGTAGCAGAAGCAATATGGGGAGTAATGGTTACATTGGGCAATGTTAAAAGCTTATGCTCACCGGGCAAGGGTTCAGGCTCAGTAACATCCATTGCTGCATAAGCAAGCTTGCCGCTAACAAGAGCATTGTACATTGCTTCTGTATCAATCACAGCGCCGCGAGAAATGTTAATCAGGCGGGCACCATCCTTCATTTTCGCAAAAGTTTCTTCATTAAACATACCCTTGGTGGAAGGGTTCAAAGTAACTGCAATAACGATAAAATCTGCCTGCGCCAAAAGTTCCTCTAAAGTTACATAGGTTGCGCCAAGCTCTACGTCATCAGGGCGGCGAGTGCGATTGTGGTAAATAATTTTCATCTTGCTAGCTTTGGCGCGAGCTGCGATGGCACTGCCAATATCACCCATGCCTACTACGCCCAAGGTTTTGTGAGCTAAATCCGTTGCCAAACCAAAGGGCTTGTTCTGTCCCCAAAGACCGCTCTTCACATGCTGATGTGCCAAGGTAATCTTACGAGCACTGTCAATGATAAGACCATAAGCCAAATCTGCAACTGCATCTACCAATACACCGGGAGTATTGCCCACAGGAATGTTGCGGGCAGTGCAGGCAGCAATATCAATATTGTCATAACCAACGGAGGCCTGAGCAATAACCTTTAAATTAGGAGCCTTCGCCAAAAGCTCTTCGTTAATTTTAATATTACCGGTGGAAAACAGGGCGTCAGCCTGGGCTAAACGTTCTTCAAATTCTTCCCGCGGAACCCTGCCGCCCTTCTGCCAGCCTAAAAGATTAACAGCGGCATTCAATTTTTCAAAAGCAACGTCACGCATTTTACCACTGGCAACTACGGTATATTTCTTCAAGTCAGTCATTATCATTCACTCCAATCTATAGTTATAGAATTTTTAGAAGTATCGGAAGGCGCGAAGCAGTGAAATTCGTACAGCGAAAGTGTACTGATAGTACATCAAGCAAGCGAATGAACTGCGACAAAGCATAGCGATGCTTATAACAATTTTAGAGAATAAAGATTTGCTTTACTAAAAGAATCGCCAAGGCAATCCCCGCGCACATCTTGCCAATCAGGGCAAGAAATCTCATTTTAGCGGTCTCCCAAGCCAGATGCCATGCATCCTGACGCATACCGCTACGCAAATATTCATACACAAAGGCAGCAGCAAAGGCACCTACCAACCCTCCAAGGAAGGAGCCTAAAATCGGGAAGAGCCCTGTTCCCACCAGAGTTCCGATAAAACCGCCAATCCCAATTAACAGTACAGCAAACCAGGAAACCTTGTTCCTTTTAATTCCAAATAGAGAGACACAAAACTCCCAGCATTCTCCCAACACATAAATCAGCACCATGGCTGACAGTAAACGTGCGTTAAAATACATAGCTTCATCATAAAAAGCAAACCCTAAGCTGGCAAGCATCATCAGGCTATTGCCAGGCAAGTCAAAAATAGTTAACAGCGGTCCTAAAACAACAATAACCCCCGCAACCAACCATTCTAAAAACAGGTGCATAAACTACCTCCTGTGGGTTTTTATTTAGAATAATTATATCACATAAAGTAAGCTTGCCATCTAGACAATTTGAAAAATATGTAAACTCATTGTCTTACTCATACACAGATGATAGAATATAGACAGAAATTATAATCTGGAGGCTTTTATGGAAGAAATCATAACAATTCTGGCGCCCTGGTATAACTCCCTCGCAGCTTTAGTGGGTTTTGCCATCGTCCGTTATCTTTACAAAAGGGTAATCTTAAATATTTTACGCAAGGCTACGGAACTAAGCCCTTTCTCCTATGATGAAGATATTTTAGACGCCTTCGAGCAACCTATAAATTTAATGCTCTTCATCGGCGGTATCTACACTGCTATCAATCTGGCTCCCATTTCCACAGATTCCTGGGCGGCTCTGTTGGACAAGACCCTGCGTAGTGCCATCGTACTGTGCTTCTTCTGGGGCTGCTACAACATGAGTGACACTACCCATGGCGTTTTGCTGAAAGTGCTGGAACGTGCAGGAATCCGCTCCGAAGAAGCGGTTTCCAATATTTTCTCCACCATCTTACGCATTTTAATTGTGGTCCTTGGCTTTGTAACCATAGCCAAGGAATGGAACTACGATATCAGCGGCTTTGTTGCTTCTTTAGGTATCGGCTCCTTGGCAGTAGCCTTTGCGGCAAAGGATGCCCTTGCTAATGTTTTCGGAAGTTTGATTATCATTTTGGATAAACCCTTCCAAGTAGGTGAATGGGTTTTGGCAAATGGTTATGAAGGCATCGTAGAAAAGGTAACCTTCCGTAGTACCTGCCTGCGTACCTTCCCCCACGAACTTGTATATATTCCTAACTCCTTACTGAGCAATACTCCCATCATCAACTACAGCCGTCGTGAAAAACGTCGTATTGATTTCATACTGGGCTTAACCTACGGTACCACTCACGAGCAAATGCTTACCGTCATCAACAGAATCCAAAAATATTTAGAAGCGCAGGAAGACCTACACACTGACGAAGTACGTGTACACTTCTTTGAATACGGTGCCAGCAGTTTGAACCTACGTATCACCTGCCACGCTAAAACCGCTGACGGCTTGAGATACCTGGATATCGTGCAACGTATCAACTTAGATTTAATGAATATTATGGAAGAGGTTGGCGTAAGCTGCGCCTTCCCCAGCACCAGTATTTATTTTGAAACCCCTTTGAAGAAAGAATTAGTAAGCGCTCAAGCTTTAACAGAATCCGCAAATGAGAAAGGATGATTTTTTATGGCATTAGAAGTTACCATGCAAAATTTTGAACAAGAAGTTTTGGAAGCTAAAGAAACCGTTTTAGTGGACTTTTGGGCTCCCTGGTGTGGTCCCTGCCGTATGCAGGCTCCCGTATTAGAAAAATTTGCAGAAGCAAATCCTGAAGTAAAGGTTGTTAAAATCAACGTGGACGATAATCAAAAGCTGGCTATGGACTTCAACATCACCAGCATTCCCTCTTTGATTGTTTTCAAAAACGGCGAAGCAGTAAACTGCGCTGTAGGCTTGCAATCTAAAGGCGCACTGGAAGATTTAGTTAAATAAGCTTCAAGCTCAGACTCTCGGTTTGGATTTTCAAACCGAGAGTTTTTCTTTTACACGCCTGTGATTGGCAACTTCCCTTTTTAAACAATTAATTTATTTTTAATCAAAAAAGCCTGTGCAAAAAGCACAGGCCTTGTTTTTTGCTGGTGATCCCGGCCAGAGTCGAACTGGCGACCTACTGCTTAGGAGGCAGTTGCTCTATCCTACTGAGCTACGGAACCACATTATTCAGTTAAAAATTAGAGGTTTTCTGCCATTCCCGGAGGCATGCTCCATTCAACACGTACGCCGGTATTAACCCACAAACGAGTCATGCAGGTTTTGAAGTTTGCTAAACTTTCCAAAGGATTCAAAGTTTGTTCAGCAAAGCTTCTGATATCCTCACCAAGAGGAATTTCCAGAGTTAAGGGTTTTGCCAAGAAGCCTTCTACCAATTCCTTTGCTTCATCAGAAGCAATAGTTACAGAAGCAGCCTTGGTCTCTTCATCGTAAGTTGCAAAGCCATAGATGCCCTTATAATTTAGGGTAACATTATATTTTTCCATACTAACCCTCCTAAACTAGATTATATTATAACAATTTCAGCCAGTTAGGGCAATATCTATTTACCTACGGCTATGCATGGGCTGCAAACGTGCTTGCATTGGTAACTGCTCTGCCGTTGCGGCAAGCTGCGCCAATTCGTACAAATGACTTTGGGAGCTAACGCTTTCTGCCCTGTTACGCACGCGCCGGTAAGCACCATTGGACTGCATCATATGAGCTCCCACATTATCACGCAAATATAGATCAAGCAAACCCTTTACCCGGGTAAGATGCTCTTCGCTTTCCACAGGGAAGAACAATTCCACGCGGTCATTAAGATTACGGGGCATCCAGTCTGCACTGGAAAGGTACAGCTGCTCGTCGCCACCGTTGGCGAACCAGAAGATGCGGCTATGCTCCAGCTGACGCCCAACAATGCTGCGCACCGTAATATTATCGCTAATACCTTCGATACCCGTACGCAAGCCACAAATCCCGCGGACGATAAGTTCAATTTCCACACCGTTAGCAGAAGCCTCATATAATTTTTGGATTACAGGCTGGTCAATCAGGGAATTCATCTTAGCAATAATGTGCCCGCCCTTGCCTGCCTTCGCCAAAGCAATTTCATTATCAATCAAGCTGTAGATTTTTTCCCGCAGTCCCAGTGGAGCCATTACCAATTTGTTCCACACCGGCGGTTCAGAATATCCGGACAGCAGGTTAAAGAAAGCAGAAGCATCACTGCCAAACTGGTCATTAGCCGTCATCAGTCCCAAATCCGTATAGAGCTTTGCTGTATTATCATTATAGTTGCCGGTTCCCAAATGCAGATAGCGTTTTATACCGCCTGCTTCTTTGCGCACAACCAAAATAATTTTGGCGTGAGTCTTCAAGCCCACCAAACCATAAATTACATGGCAGCCTGCCTGCTCCAGACGACGTGCCCAGATAATATTGTTTTCTTCATCAAAGCGGGCTTTCAATTCCACAAGCACAGTTACCTGCTTACCATTTTCTGCTGCTTTTGCCAAAGCTGCCACAATGGGAGAGTTACCGCTTACCCGATACAGAGTCTGTTTGATAGCCAAAACGTGGGGGTCATTGGCTGCGTCATTTACCAGCTTCACCACAGGGTCAAAGCTTTCATAGGGATGGTGCAGCAAAATATCCTTCTGACGGATGGCAGCGAATATATCTCCATCTTCCAAAAGCTCTGCAGGTTTTTGTGGCTTAAAGGGTTCATACAGCCAAGGCCACATTCCGGGCAAGCCTGTAAATTTGAAGAAGCAGGTAGCATCTAAGGGAGCATTTATTTCATAAACCTCCATCTCGCTTACGTCTAAATTCTCTTCTAAAAATTTCTTGATACGGCTGTTATTAGTTTTATAAATTTCCAGACGTACAGGAGCACCGCGCTTACGCTTACGCAGAGATTTTTCTACCTCCTTCAGCAAGTCGTCAATGTCGTCCTCATCCACATCCAAATCAGAATCACGAGTTACTCTAAAGGGAACCATATCCAGAATCTGGCAGCCTTTAAACAAATCAGCACAGTGACTGGCAATAATATCCTCTAAGAACACGAAGGTACGCTTGGTCTCGCAGGGAACTTCAATAATTCTATCCAGAACGGAAGGAACCTGCACCAGACCCATGCTATGCTCTCCCTCGCCATTGATAAGCTCCACCGCCAGGTTCAAGGTTTTATTAGCCAAGAAGGGAAAGGGTCTGGAAGCATCTACCGCCATGGGAGTAAGAACGGGGTAAACCATTTCCCGATAATAGGCCTCCAGCCAATCCTTGCCTAAATCTGTCAAATTCAATACCCGCTTGAAATGCAGGCCCACACTATCCATTTCCTTAATAAGTGCCAGCAAATACTTGCTTTGGGTTTTGACCTGCTCATGTGCAGATTCCGAAATAGCATCCAGCTGCTCTTTAACACTCATGCCGGAAGCATCACGTTTTTCTACGCCATTATCAAAATTATCCCATAAGCCTGCCACCCTCACCATAAAGAATTCGTCTAAATTGGACGCAGTAATGGCAATAAACTTTAAGCGTTCCAGAAGTGGCGTGTCCTTTACCGTAGCCTCCTTTAAAACGCGTAGGTTAAATTTTAACCAGCTTAACTCTCTATTATAAAAATATTCAGGTTTAGTTAAATCCAAGGTTTTCATTTATTCCTCCACCCGTTGCAATATTGCCTCCAAGCCATAAACCTCTTCAAAGAAGCTGGCCTTGGCAGCAAAGGTCCATTCTTCCAGAGCCAAATCCTGTTTGCTGACAACCTGGACAACCATGGACTTATCCTTTACAGTTACACTACAATGTCTAATCTTTTGCAGATAACTACGATCCATAGCATCTGCCAAGCGGATAATTGCTGCCAGCTTCGCAACAACAGGCACCATGTCCTTCTCAATGACCGGCGCCTTGCTATTGGTTTGGTCAAACAATTTATTAGCGTGATAATAAGCAGCCAAAGCGATAATCTTTTTATCCCTGTCACTAAAGCCAATAATATCCGTCGCCATAATCAATTCGTAGGAAAAAGCAGAATGACTACGCATACAAACATATTTTCCCAAATCGTGTAGAATAGCCACGCCACGCAGCAATAAACGTTCCCGCTCGCCCATACCAAAATATTTAGCCAGCTTATCAAACATCAAGAGAGCAAGTCGCTCCACCTGATTAACATGCTTTTTGTCATACAGATAACGTCGTCCGATGGTATGGAAAAGGCTTATAAGCTCCTGCTCCCAATATCTGCACAACGTCTCGCTGGTCTTGGTGCCAATGTGCAAAAGCTGCATACCATCAATGAATCTATCTGCAGTAACAATAATTTCCTTGGCAGGAACCAAATCCAGAAGCTGCTCGTACAAAATCACTGTAGGCAAAACAAGCTCTGCCACGCTTTCCGGAATTTTATAAACCTTAATTAGCTGGGGCAAGTTTAGCTTGCGCATCTTGCTGAAGAAGCTTTGGAAATCTTCCGCCGCAATACGATGTACCTTCTGGGTAGGGTCCAAGCCCAGCATTTTCAGAACAAGCTCCGTTTCCGTACCACTCAGCACCAGATAACGTACATGGTCCTGCAACAGCTCACGACGTACAGAGCCAATAGTACTGGAAAGAAATTCCGTTAAGGCGCGATTGAAATACATACTCTCCCGTCTGTTGCGCTCAAAGCTTTCTTTAATACGGATAATACCCACATGAAAGTTCTGCTGGTATTTTATCTCCTCATCCTGTACGAAGGTAATACCCAATCCACCGGAGGAGATATCCATCATCAGCATGCCTTCCCTCTCGCTAGTAAGCCTGCTTTCTTTTAAAGTGTTCCTAATGGCAACAAACTTAGTGTAAATCTCTCGAGGCATATCAACTACATCCACCACCAGTCCCGTCTTGCTGTAGATTTGATCAAGCAGAAAGATTTGGTTGCGAGCTTCGCGGACAGCAGTAGTAGCCTGCATTTTATATTCTTCCACACCATACTCTTCCATTAAAGATTTAAAGCCCTGTAGAATATCACAAATCTCGTTCACCAATTTAAAAGAGATAATTTTATTCTTAAAGGTTTCCTCTCCCAAACGGATACGTTTATTACAGCATTCTATAATTTTATATCTATCAACACCACGATATTCAGTAATTTGCATACTAATCATTTCGGAACCTAAATGAATAGCTGCAAAAGTGGTATAAGTCTTACGCTTCATGGCATAATCCTCCTTAATTCGTGATAAAGACTTTCGCTACATCAACAGCAAATTCCTGCGCCGTTACAGATTTTTAACAATTAAAAAATGTCCCCCTTTACCGAATGTTTCACGTGAAACATTCATATTGCAAGTATTCTAAGTTTTATCTACCTTTTGAAGCAGGAATTTTGCAAACAATGAAAAATATATAAAGTATCTACTCTCACTTGCGAGGTAATGATTATGCAAAGAATCGCAATCATCGACATTGGCTCCAACTCGGCACGCCTTGTTATTAGTCATATCTATAAGAATGGCGCTTACAATATGGTTTATAACCAGAAGGAAGCCTTGCGCCTAAGCCAGAAGGTGGACAGCAAAAACATGCTTACCGAAGCAGCCTTTGCTTCCACAATTGAAACCATGAAAAGCTTTGCCTACATGTGCAATATTTATCGCGTGGACAAAACCATTGCTGTTGCTACCGCTGCTATCCGCAATGCGTACAATGGTGTGGACCTGGTTTCCAAGGTTATGGAGGAAACAGGCATCCAGCTGCACATCATCTCCGGTAATACAGAAGCATACATAAGCTACCTGGGAGTAATCAACACCTTGGACGTAAAGGATGGTATCATCTTTGACCTTGGTGGTGGCAGTACGGAGCTCATCCTTTTCCAGAACAGACAAATCGTGGAATCCGTTTCCCTGCCTTTGGGCGCAGTGAACACTACGGGCATGTTCAATACCCGTAACGAAATGCCTCCCAATGTTTTTAGCGATATCAACTATTTTATTATGAGTCATCTGGACCGTTACCCTTGGCTCAAGCAACAGGGCTTGCCCTTAATAGGCGTTGGCGGCACAGCCCGTACCTTCGCAAAAATCGTCCAACGCAGCAAAAAGTATCCTGCAACTAAAATTCATAACTACGCAGTTCCCGCGCAAGTCTTCCGTAGCTATTTCAATAAGCTACGCGGCACCAATCTGGAGCAACGCAAAAAAATCTCCGGTCTTAGCAGCGAACGCTCCGACATTATCCTTGCCGGCTGCAGCATCATCAGTTGTCTGTTTGATATCACCGCTAGTAAAAAGCTGATTATTTCCGGTTGCGGTCTCCGCGAAGGGCTCTTCTTTGATTACTACTGCAAGGCGCACAACCTGCCCTTAGTAGCTGACAATATTTTAAAACGTAGCTGCGAAAATATTTTGAAGCTGTACACAGCAGACACCTCCCACAGCAGGCACATCACAGCCTTGGCGCTCAATATGTTTGACAGCTGGCCCAAGCTCCATGGCTTGCCCAAAAATAATCGTAAGCTTTTAGAAACAGCAGCCCTCTTACACGATATTGGTATTACCATCAACTTTTATAGCCACGCCCGCCACAGCGCCTATATGATTCAAAACGCTCAGCTCTTTGGCTTAACACATAAGGAGCAAATCATAGCGGCTGCCATCGCAGGCTGGCATAATGGTGTTTCTAAAAATTATTTCCGCGACCGTTTCTACAAGGAGCTGCTAGAGGACGAAGACTGGACCGTCATCAACAAGCTTGCCCTGCTCCTCGCCTTAGCAGAAAGCCTGGACTACTCTCAAACCAACCAAGTCAATAACATTCATCCCTACTTGGATAAACGTGGGGCCATCCTTAAAATTTTTGCCAAGGATATTCCCAGCATCGAGATGCACCAGTTAGAAGCCCATCGCTCCTGGTTCAAAAAGGTTTTCTCTTCTGAACTAACTGTAGAACTGGTAAATAAATAATCCCAAAAACAAAAGCTGTAGTTAATCATCGTGATTAGCTACAGCCTTTTTATTTATTCAATTCATAATTACTTATCTCAAGGGAGCCCGCTCTTTTTAAAGTGAGGCACTCCTCTCAAATCACTGCATCCCATTGAGCTTTAAGTTCAGCGACGTAAACAATTCCTTATTATCTGCCACGAACTGCTCGCTCATTTTAGGGAAGATATCCCTGCTGAACTTAGCGTTATGCTCCACCCCAGCCAAATTCAAAATAATTTGTGGCAGCTGGTAGTAAGTAATCTCCGCATCCCTTTGCAAATGAGGAATGGGTTGGTTGGCAAGGAACGCAACTCTGCGCGGAGCATTGTCAAATTTTTTCAGGATGGTTGTGTGGCGAAAATCCCCCATCAAAAGATGATCACCTAAAATTACAACCACAGTATCTTTTACCTTGGGTTGACCTTCGATAAATTTGACGAAATCCCCTAGTAAATAGTCCAAGCTTGCCAAAGCAAACTCGTGGGTTCCGTCAGCCACATTTTCTTTCACGAAGGGGCGCATCCTTTTATCAGGCACACCTTTAGGAAAATGAGTATCAACAGTCAGAAGGGTTAGGTTAAAGGGTTTATCCCCCTGTGCCAGCTTGGCGTATTCTGCCTTCGCCATACGGAAAAGATCGTAATCATGCACACCCCACACAGTCTTGACAGCGTCTTGGCAATGCTCATAACCTTTCACCTCATAACCAAAACATTCCATAATATTACCGGTTCCCGCAAAGCTCATATCACCATTGGAAAGCAAAAGGTTCTTGTAGCCTGCCTGCGCCAACACTCCGGCATAGGAAACCGCTTTCGTCTGACGCACTCCACTAAAAAGCGTATCACTATTTGCCCCAAGGTAAGCAGGCAAACCTGTTTGGGTTGCGTACAGCGCCCCAACGGTCCAATCCGCTCCATCAAGGCAACGGTAATTAGAATAATTGTACCAGCCTTGTCCTATCAAATTATTTAGATGGGGTACCTCGTCAGCAAAGGTTTTATTTTGCAGGAAGTTGTTTTCCAAGGACTCGCAGTAAATTATCACCAGGTTCTTTCCAGATTTGGCAGTCACCCTGTCAACAGCAAGGTAATCCCCCTGCGCACCAAGTTTCTGCAAAATTTGTTCCGTACTCAAAGAAAAGCTTTGCTTCATCTCTTTGACGGAAAGTAAAATATTTTTGTAGGCACTTCCCGTTGCGGAAAAAGACAGGCAAACTATAGCAAGCACTGCCAAAATTGCAGGAAGATGTTTCTGACGAGCAGCACTTTCATTTTTACAGGAGCCACCAACTGAAATAGTTTTTTCTTTTTCAGCAGAGACTTCTTTAGCCGCGTGCTGTGCCAAGCTTTTATACGCCAACCAATGGAGCGCGGCGAGAAGGAGCACTGCGGCTACGCCACCGTAGAAATAAGCAGGCGTAACCTGCGGCGCCATGGTAAGCATGGTTCCGTCAATACGGGTTAGGATAGTGTAATCAACGTGCTGCCCCATAACTTGCAAGCACACAAAATCCATCCCCGCCAAAAGAAAACCGACAAAGGAAAGCACTGCACCAAGCTTTTTATTTTTTAGAACGCCAAAGCCCAAAATTACAAAGGCAAGGCAAAAAAGAAGAATGTCAAACATAAGGAAGCTCCTAAAAATTTTATAAGCCTATTATAACACAAAAGCACTGCATAACTAAGTTGCAGTGCTTTATCAATTCTCACGCCAAAAATTTAATTGGTGTTTCTTCAATCTCAATTTTTAAAGGAGCAACAGTAACGGCATCACCATCAAGTTCTGCCGCAAAATTTTCTGCGTTACAACGAATCTCTATCTTTTTGGCAGTTCTTAGAATAATACTTTTTTCCAAAGACAAAGCTTCCATAGCAATACAAGCAGCATACCTTAGAAAATCATTCCTTGTATTACCTGTAAAGAGAGCCACATGCAGTTTAGGTTCCGTCAGAGAAGCTCCGTTAAACAAAGAATACCGTCCCGCATAGTAACGACTCTTTCCTACAATAACAGAAGAAGCTTGTTGCCAAGTTGCTTCATCATCAATGCGAGCTTCAAATTGATAACGCCAATCATTAAAAGCAAGTTCTTTACGGATTATCTCAGCCCCTTGTACAGCATACGCCATTTTATTCAAAAATTTCTTAGACTCCTCTGTAACATTATTTACCACCAAAGAATCAAAACCTATGCCCGTCACAGTCAAAAATATATGACCATTGGTACGCCCTAAATAAACTGGTACAACAATCCCCTTAGAAACACGTTTAACCCATTTCACTGGTTCATTGCTCATCAACAATTCTTTAGCAACCAAGTTTACCGTTCCCGCTGGAAAAACACTAATATAGGGCATATATTTATCGTTGGCAAACTTCTCTATCAAAGCCCGAATCGTTCCATCACCGCCAGCGATAATAACCCAATCTACTTTATCAGCAACTACTCGCTTAGCAATATTATCCAAATCAGCAAAGCTTCTGACATCATATATTTCGGTGTGCTTTGCACCTACAATACTCTTGATACGTTTATAAACTTCGTTAACTCTTGCAAACATACTGGCAAAAAGCTGTTTCCCTGAATTACGATTGAACACAATAACAACCTTATTAAATTTTTCTATTTCAACACGAGTCAAAGGCATTGTTAGCCTCCTAAAATATTTTCAAAACAAACTACCTACTATGCCTGCCTAAGTCTTTTACAAGTATTACGCGTACTCTTTCATCATTTCTTATATCAGCATATTTTTTAATCACTTTTTACATCCTCTCACTTACAATTTTCTTCTTCCCATATAGCGTTCTAAATCTTTGCGCAGTAGCATCATACTTGTCTGAAAAAATATCATTGTATTCTTCGTACACACCGTCAACACGCACATCCATAACACTAAGTATGGTATTAAAAATCAAATCATTAGTAACAATAGATTCCTTTGCATTGATAATGCTATCAAACTTTTTGTCAAACTCACTTATATACGCATCAGAAAAATACATATACATTGGCACATGTGTCATCTCCGGCACATACTTACTTGCATCATGCCCCAAGTTTTGTTTTACAGCATCTGCATGGTCTGCAAAATAAACAAGTCCTTTAAAATTAGGTAATGCTTTAACTCTATCAAACAAATTCTTCATTACAAAATCATTATAAAAAATACTATTATCGTACTCATCCAATGTTTTGGAGCCCTTAAACAATCTAAAATCATTTGGATAGCGTTCCCTATATGAGCCATGATTTCCCATCAGATGAAATACTATTAGCATTTTATCTGACATTTTTATTTTTTCTATACTTTCTACAAGCTTCAAGTCATAATGATTGGTTGCAGTTTTTTCTCCAACATTTTTATTATGCCAGAACTGTTGATTAGCTTCGTCAGCAATAACTGTTATCGGAGTATCCCAAGCACTGTATTTAACTTGGTTACTAATCCAAACAGTTTCAAAACCGGCAGCTTCCGCAACTTCTAAGAGTGAGATGCTCTGTGCCAAATCTAAGTTATTATATTGATTCTTCGCAGTTAAAGCATAAGTCAAAACAGGTACAGTATGAGTATGGCAGGAATAAACATTTTCAAACAAGATAAAATTATTATCACTCTTTATAGACTCAAGCCAAGGAGTTGTTTTGCGTTGATATCCATAAGCTGACATATTGTCTCTATTCTGAGATTCACCAATAACCAACACATATACACCTGTACTATCATTTTCAATACTTAGCAACGAATTTTTTAATGCTTCCTTACGCGCAACTTTTTTGTTTTCAAAGTCCTTATACTTTTCTGTATATACCTTAGTCTGCAAAGCAATGTCTACCATAATATTATGTCTATGCCTATATGCAAAGTAACCACTCATCATAATAAACATTACTAAGAAAATACTACCACACCTCAAAATATTCTTTTGTCTCAAATTTATTGAGATATACCCACAAAATAATATAGCAACTAATAATACAGACATACCCATCCAATCAGAAATAGTCATAAAATCTGACATATACTCTTGACTTTCACTAATATTAGTTTGCAGCACTGCCATAACAGTATCAACACTAACCCATGCGCCAGAAGAAAGATAGTATCCCCACAAAAACATCACAGGCAAAAAAATCACTATCACTAATAACCACTTCGTAAGCTTAGAAAACATTGATGTTCCTGCTAACATAAAAAATACTAAAACTGCATTAATTATACCAACAGCAAAACTAACCAACTCGTTATAACTTGCCAA
>JAFTMR010000075.1 GCA_017452325.1 Phascolarctobacterium sp.
TACCACAAATGAGCTTGTCCAGTAAGGAATGTTCTCCTAGCCAGGCAAAAAGGTACATCCCAAACCAAAAAATGAAAATATGGGGTAACAGGGGAACGTAGTCTGAGGAATGAAAGTTATTGCTATGGAACCCTAGGATGGCAAAAGCATCTTGGTAAAGCCACTGTGGAAAAGCAAAAAGCTCTTTACCAAAAAGATTTGCCCCGCCCGAAGCAATGTCCTTAGTTAAAAAGTAACCTGTTACGCTCGCCACCATACCGATTACCGCAGGAACTTGCTGCAATGCTTTTTTCAGAAGCAGCGTAAACCACATAGCGCTACCGAAAAATGTTAATATGCCGTAGTAGATGGCTTCACTAGGCGCCGCCAAAACTGTTACCACAGTTATGACCAAACCTAAAATTTGCAACTGTAAGCCACGTTTAAAAGTGTTACGCCCCAAAGCGAAGACCATGCCGGAAACCAGCACGAATAATCCACAGCCATTCCTTTGCCATAGCTGTACCCAAGTCTGGTAGGGCCAATCAGGATTCAAGCCATACACTACATACACATCATATAAAAAGTGAAAAATAATAACGTGGTAGATGGCGAAGCCTCTCAATGCATCTAGTAAATGATACCTTTGCCTCATACTCCACCTCTTTCCACGTTAATTTAAAATCATTCAATTATAAACTTGCCATCTTTAATCCTGCGCTGTACCCACAGCAAGCGCAGGCTCAAGGCTACTGCGCAGGCAGTTACACCCAAGATTAAACTAATCCAATAAGAATCAGGACCATACCCACAAATATAATCAAGATATAATCCTAAGGGCAGGGCAACTCCCCAATAAGCGAAGATACCTGCCCAAAAAGTTGCGTTCACGTCCTTATAGCCACGCAAAATTCCTTGGATGGGCGCCGCCACCGCGTCAGAGAACTCCCACAAAATAGCATACATAATAAAATGTACGGTAATATCTACAACCTGAGGGTTACTACTGTAAATTAAGGCAACCTGTTCCCGCAAAAGATATTCCAAGCTTACATAACAGCAGGTACACAACAAACTCATCTGCAAACCAATGATGATATAGTCCTTCGCCATAGCAAAACGCTTCGCCCCAGCTTCCACACCAATAACAATGGTCAAAGCCATGGAAAAGCTTAGGGGTATCATATACACAACGGAAGAAAAGTTCAACGCTGCCTGATGAGCAGCAATAACTTCCGTACCAAACTTCGCCACAAAAAGTGCCACCACGCCAAAGATACTTGTTTCCATAAAAATGGATACACCCATGGGTACGCCTATCTTCAAATATTCCTTGAACACTTCTTTGGCAGTCCTAACCTTGGCAAAAATATGATACTGCTCAAAGTCAGGCAATCTGGTAATTACCAAGACGAACATCAAAAGCAAAATCCAAAAGGTTATCCCTGTGGCAAGTCCTGCCCCAATACCACCCAAGCGTGGCAAGCCAAACTTACCAAAAATCAATATGTAGTTCAGAAAAGCATTGATTGGCAAGGCTAGCATATAGATTTTCATGCTCAACAGAGTATGCCCCAAGGTATCTACCAAACATCTTAGCGGCGTTATCAAGAAGAAGGGTAAAATCCCCAAGGCAACACCCCATAGATATCTAATGGCCACATACTCAACTTCCGGCTCCAACCCCATACGCTCAAGGACCAGGGGTACGGTAAACATACCGCCTAAAATTACCAAGAGAGAGAAGATGGCACCCAAAAGCAAACCATGGCGCACTACTACCTTAATCCTATCCTTTTCTCCTGCACCTAAAAGGTGAGCCACCAAAGGCATTCCGGCAAAAAGCACACCATTAAAACCTGTTTGGATTGGCATCCACAGGTTACCGCCAATAGCAGCTCCCGCCAGATCCACGTCCCCTGCCTGCCCCGACATACTGGCATCAAAAAAGTACATACCAATAATCGCCACTTGGGTTCCAATAATAGGCAGCATCACGCTTAATAATCTTTTAATTTTATCACGTTGTTGGCTTTGAAAAAGTTTAAACATACTTTCCTTCCAAAACTATTCTTCCTGCTCAGCCAGCTCGGACAAATAGGCCCACCTATCTACAAGCTCGTCCAAACGCTGCTGAGCTTCCTCTTGCTTCTTAGTCAAATCATTTAATTTCACAAAATCACTACCGCAACTGTTAATCTCCAGTCCCAGCATTTTAATTTCAGCTTCTGTGCGGGCAATTTCCTGGTCGATATTCTGTAGCTCTAAACGCTCGCTGTAGGTCATTTTCTTTTTGTTGACAACCTTAGGCTCTTCCTTCACCACAGGCTTATTGCTTTTTACGATTGCAGCCTGCTCTTCCAGCATCACAGCTTCGTAATCGCTGTAGCCACCATTATATTGACGCAAGATTCCACCTGCCTGCAAGGCAAAAATTTTATTGGCAAATCTATCCAAGAAATAACGGTCATGGGAAACCGCAATAACTGCTCCGGCAAAATTATCAATATAATCTTCTAAAACAGAAAGGGTGGGGATGTCCAAATCATTGGTAGGTTCGTCTAAAATAAGAACGTTGGGCGCAGACATCAACACTCGTAACAAATACAAGCGACGCTTCTCGCCACCACTTAATTTATTGACGGGAACCCATTGCAAATCCGGCGGGAAGAGGAAACGTTCCAACATCTGCGCCGCACTGATACGCATCCCATCCGCAGTATCAATATAATTATTAACTTCCTTAATATATTCCAATACCTTTTGATTGGTATCGGGGAACTCACTATGTTGGGAGAAGTACCCAATCTTGACAGTTTGCCCCACAGTCATCGTGCCACTGGTAGGCTGCAGCTTACCTGCAATTATATCCATTAAAGTAGATTTACCGGCGCCGTTAGGACCAACAATCCCGACCCTATCGTTACGTAGCAGGATATAACTAAAATCCTTAATATAGTCCACACCGTCGTAGACCATACCAATCTTGTTCAGCTCAATAATAGTTTTACCTAAACGGCTGCTAACAGAAGACATCTCCAAATTTGCTTCCGTCTGTACATTTTCAACTGCTTCCTTAATCTGTGCGAAGCGTTCTACGCGGTCCTTCTTCTTAGTGCGACGTGCTTCTGCCCCACGACTAATCCAAGCCAGCTCGCGACGATAGATATTGCGTAGCTTTTGGGCAGCAGAAGCTTCTGCAACGCGACGTTCTTCCCGCTTCTCCAAGAACAGACTGTAGTTACCTACATATAAAAATCCCTGTCCGTTATCAATCTCCAAGGTACGGTTCACAACCCTATCAAAGAAATAGCGGTCATGGGTAACCATCAACAGTGCACCCTTGCGTTTTAAAAGCTGTTGCTCCAGCCAAGCAACAGTACTGTTATCCATATGGTTAGTAGGTTCGTCCAAAATGAGCAAGTCAGAAGGGCGCACTAAGACTCCGGCAAGGGCAACCCTTTTACGTTGACCGCCACTTAATTCTTCCATCTTCTGTTGTAAATTAGTAACGCCCAATTGATGCAGAACAGCTTTAGCTTCACTTTCCAGCTGCCAGGCATATTTGTTATCCATCTCCTGCTGTAAATCCAAAAGATTCTTTTGCAGCTTGGTATCATCAGGATTGGCAATAGCTTCTTCCACCGCTGTTTCGTAGCGTCGCAGTAAAACCATCAAGGGAGAATCACCTTTAAAGATTTGCTCAAGCACAGTTGCCTGGGGTTCGAAGGGAGGGTCCTGAGGCAAATACTCCATCACCACATTACCGGGAATGGTCAGCTTACCGCCGCCATCATCACGATTGGCAATCATCTTCAAAAAAGTACTCTTGCCCGTACCGTTAACACCGATAACGCCAATCTTGTCCCCTTCTTCCACACTAAAATTTATATTTTTAAACAGAACTCTGTCCCCATAGCTAAAGGACAAATTTTCAGCACTCAAAATCATAATAAAAGCCTGCCTTCTTCTCGTAATATGTTCATTATACCACAAGAAAAAAGCAGGCTAAAGTTTTAGCAAATCTTCACTTGTAAAGCTTCGTTTTCTTCCGCAGCGTCCTGCAAAACTACAAGCAGCTGTGCACCATACCAGCCTAAATATTTTTCGTCCTTCACCTTGGCAGGCACGATAATCTCTGTAGGAATGGCAAGCTCCGTTAAACAGTCATGCAAAGCGTCCAGATTCATACCATAGTATTCCGGTAGCTCCAAGGCTTGGTGCAAATAGTTGTGCAACGCAGGCAAGCTGGTCATTTTATTTAAATCCAATGTGATCTTACGCATAATATCCTCCTAATAAAGCTTGGTAAAAGTTTTGTAATGATCGCCTGTATAATAAATCAAGCCATCATTGGAATATACTATACGCTTGGCATTACGGTTTCCTTTGACATAATCAATGTCACATTCCCGATACACGCGACCATTCTTCTTGGGTAGGATGCCTTCGTAATTTCCGAACTTGTCGCCGCCAATGGATTTACCGGGTGCAACCTTGTCCAAGGTTCCCTTGGTTTGCCAACCCAATTTCTTAGCTTCGCCTTTGGTAATGTAATTGTGGGGAAGCTTGCTAAATTGGTTGATATACGCCGCCACACGCACCTTGTCAGTGTAGGTGCCACTTTCCTTAATACTAATCTTCTGGCTATTAGCCTTATGATTATCCTTGGCTTCAACCTTCTTCGTAGTTTGGGTAGTCTTCCCCTTGGTTTCAACCTGAACTGTAACCTTAGCAGGAGCAGTAGCTTTGGCTTCCTTCTTCTCCCCACCGCAACCAACGATGACGCTCATAACGAGCATTAAACTAAGTAAAAATGCTAATATCTTTTTCATTTCACACCATCCTCTACTATTTACTTCAATAATATTAGAAGTTCTGTGTATTTACCAATGATACTTCTCGCCTCGACTAATCTTAAACGCCCTATAGATCTGCTCAATCAAAAGCAGTCTAATCATTTGATGAGTAAAGGTCATTTTAGAAAAGCTCAAGGCAAAATCTGCACGCTTGCGCAAAGCATCCGTATAACCAAAGGCACCGCCAATGACAAAGGTTATATGACTATGTCCGCTGAGAGCAAGATTATCAATCTTACTTGCCAGCTCCGGTGAAGATAACTGCTTGCCAATTACGTCCAGCAAAATCACATAGGAATTTTCTGGGATAATCCCTAAAAGCCTATTGGTTTCCTTCGCCAGTACTTGCTCCTTTTCTGCAGGGGCAGGATTATCCGGCATCTTTTCTTCATTGATGGCTATGGTCTCCAATTTACAGAAAGGAGTAAGCCTTTTGGTAAATTCATCAATGCCCGCAGTCAAGTACTTTTCTTTAATCTTTCCTACACACGCAATGGTTATCTTCACATCAATATCCTTTCGGTACTTCTTGCAAGGTTACAGTCTTGGTAATTTCGCTACCACTGCGCATAATAACAACCTTAATCTTGTCGCCAACCGCACATTTGGCAATCAATTCACGCAAGCCCTTGGTAGTAGTAACCTTTTCACCGTTAAACTCAAGAATAACGTCACCGGCGCTAATGCCTGCCTTCGCCGCAGGGCTATCCTTAACAACCTTGGCAATAAACACACCGCCATGCAAATCAATTTCGAAACCGAAGCGGTCAGCAACTTCCTTATCAATCAAAGAAGCACCCAAGTAGGGTCTTGCCACACGCCCTTTATCAGCAAGCTGGTCTAAAATGGGTTTCGCAGTATTTACCGGGATGGCAAAGCCAATACCTTCTACACCACTCACCGCAATCTTAGCACTGTTAATACCAATAACCTCGCCATCCGCATTTACTAAGGCGCCACCACTGTTACCCGGATTAATAGCTGCGTCCGTTTGGATAAGGTTAAACTTACGCTCGCCCAGCTCAATGCTACGATTCAAAGCACTGATTACGCCTGCGGTCACGCTACCGCGGAACTCCAAGCCCAGGGGATTACCGATGGCAATGGCAGGCTCGCCCACTTGCAAAGTATCGCTGTCGCCAAAAGTAGCAACGGGCAAATCCTTCTCTTCAACCTTTACTACGGCAAGGTCAGTAGCAGCATCTTCGCCAAGCACTTTACCTTTCACAGTACGCCCGTCAGTAAGGCTAACGATAATTTCAGAAGCACCCTCTACCACATGATGGTTAGTAGCAATCAAACCGTTCTTCGCATCATAGATAACACCGCTACCGGTGCCACGTTCTACAAATTTTACTCTATTGAAAAAGTCACGCACATAAGCCTTATTAGTAATGCCTACAACAGCAGGGCCAACCTTCTTCGCCGCACTAACAATAGGAGTATTGCGAGCAGGACTAATCTGCTGTTCCACAACCACAGCCTTCTCCTTGGCAGGTGCCGCCGTAGTCTTGTTATCGCCACAGCCTGCAGCAATCAAAATGGCTGCCCCTAACAAGCCACACATAAAAATATGTAACCCTTTTTTCAAAAAGCTTTTCTTCATTTATTTCACTCCTTACTCTTCATAATCCTTGACAATTCTATTCTGCGCCGCCACCACAATATGCGTATCTCCTAGGCGTTTAGCCCCATCCAAAATATTGCACACAGTATTATACGCCAAGCGGGGTAAATTGTTTTCCTGACTTAAATGTGCCAAGACAACTCTTTCCGGAATACGTGGTAAGTTTGCCAAAAGCCAGCCTGCACTTTCATTGGACAAGTGACCGCGAGTACTTAGGATGCGTTGCTTCAACACAGGGGGATAACTGCCATTTTTGAGCATCTCCACATCATGATTGGCTTCCAAAACTAAAACATCCGCCTCCTCCGCCGCTTGCCTCACCGCAGGAGTGACAAAACCTGTATCCGTAATATAAGCGCATTTGCTACCATTACATTTAAAAACATAACCATGGGGGTCCATAGCATCGTGAGGAATCTCAAAACTATTGACCTCTACCTCGCCACATTGCAACGCACCGCCAATAATACGGCAGTTGCTTCGTACAATGTTGCCATCCTTATTCAAAATAGCGCGCCAAGTCTGCTCGCTACTATAAATGGGCACAGAATGCTTCTTAGTAAAAGTAGCCAAACCCTTTACGTGGTCAGTATGCTCATGGGTAATAAAGATTCCGTCTAAATCTCCCACGCTCAAGCCAACTTCACCTAACCGAGCTGTAAGCATCTTACAGCTGATTCCCATATCCACCAAAAAATTTTGCTTGCCTGTGCTGATAAGGGCACTATTCCCTTTACTGCCACTGGCGAGCATCACAACTTTAAAACAACTCACCTGGGCAGACCTCCGCCCTCAATTTTTTCTTCATCCAAACAAATAGCAACGCCTGCGCTGGTACCAATCCTATCTGCACCAGCGTCAACCATAGCTTTAGCAGTTTCATAATTACGAATACCGCCAGCAGCCTTTACGCCAATACCAAGACGCTTCGCCTCGCGGGCAAGCAGCTGAATATCAGCAAGAGTAGCACCACCCTTGTTAAAACCAGTGCTTGTTTTTACGAAAGCAGCGCCGCCCTTGGCAACCAAGCCACAAGCTACAACCTTCTCATCTTCAGTCAACAGGCAGGTTTCAATAATAACCTTCACAGGATAGGGCTTAGCCGCTTCCACAACAGCAGCAATGTCTTCAACCACACCGTCAAAATTGCCGCTCTTGAAGGCAGCCATGTTCATCACCATATCCACTTCATCAACTTGGTCTTCTTCCACCGCCAGCTTGGCAGCTAAAGCCTTAACCTCAGTTCTATCCGCACCCAAGGGGAAGCCTACCACAGTTACAACCTTCACGTCAGTGCCACGCAAAAGGTGACGGGCCAAGCCTGCATAACAGGGATTAACGCACACGCCTCCCAAGTTATACGCTTTTGCCTCTGCGCACAACTGCATAATATCCGTAACCTTAGCCTCCGGCTTTAACAAAGTATGTTCTAAATATTTAGCAATACTCATAACCAAACCTCCAATCTATGTAAAAATATTCAATACTTATCCATTGTGTTTATTATAACAAATTTACTGCCAAGGAGTGTGGCAAAATAGAAAAAAGGATTATTTTACATAAAAAAGCACACAACATACAAAAAGGTATTCCTCAAAAGAGAAATACCTTTTTTATAGCAACCCCTGAACTCAGGTTTGAATTTTAATTTATTTTATGATAAAATATACGCAAGATGCTGCCATGTGCGGTAAGCGGTTTAGCCCTCTACGGAGGGACTGTGACCCTCCGATAACATAGAAATCCTTTTGGAAATCTTCTTGAGGAGGGATGCCAATGACTACGGAATTGTTCCTTGCTGTTCTCAGCTTTGGAATTGGAACCTTTGGTCTTGGCTATATGATAGGCAAAGACCTTTCTAAAACACAAAAGTAATCGCCTGGTCCGCAAAACTCGACGATTACTTTTGGTAATTAAGATATAATACGGGCAAATCCGTCTATCGGCAGCATCACCTTTTCTAAGTAAATTATATAACAGACTACAATAAAGAGCAAGGCAGAATATGCCTTGCTCTTAAAATTTTTATCTTATTGGTAAGTAACTAATCAGCGCTCACTTAGAAGCTATATCTTACACCCAAGTTCCATTGCCAGTTGGTGTCTACTTCGCCACCAAAGGTTCTATTTACTTGCCAATTGAGCTACCAAAGCTTCCAGTTTTGCTACTCTATCTTCAAGTGCATCATTTTCTGCTTCAACAGCATTAACTTTTTGGATAAGTTCACGTTTACTCAATTTAGCCAAGCCATTAGGTTTATCCAAACCAATGGACAAGCCAAGATTAACCATGTTTTCACCGTTGCCCATAGTGCCACCAAGGCTTACCATGAATTTTTCGTTAGGACGATAGAATGCACCCAAAGCAGCTGCGTTTTCGCCTGCATAGTTACCCATGCCTGCACTGAAAGTCAGCTTATCATCAGGGTCATATTCCAACGGATGCAGTGCTGCCAAAGCTGCTGCGCCTGCACCAACTTTGTTAATCTTGCCGTTCAATTTGCCAAGACGTTGGTTCAGACCGTTGATTGCTGCAGTGCTATCGCCACCGATATTATCAATTTGCGCTTGCAAAACTTGGTCAGCTGCAACTCGTTCACTAGTTTCAGTATCTAACGCTGTCTTATCAGCCTTTGCATCAAGTTTAGTATCAACTTCCGTCTTAGTATAAGCGTCAGTAATACCATAACCACTCAAGGTAGTTGCGGCATCCGCCTTACCTGCAAGAGCATTATTCATTTGTCCCAAGTTTACAGCAGAATAATCGGTGGTACCTTCTGCAATATTAACAATTTCTCTTTTAATATTAACACTACCAAAACTTACAGTATTTTCTTCTGTTGCTTTAGAACTAGCACCTATTGCAACTGAATTTTCAGCTATTGTACTTGCAGATTGTCCAATTGCAACGCCAAACTTTTCCTGTACATCAACTCCATATCCAATAGCAACACTACCTTCTTTAGCACCAACATTCCAGCCTATGCCAACAGATCTCTCATCTACTGTTCTGGTGTGACTATTCATTTTAGTTCCAATATCTACTACACTCTCTACCACTTCTACTTTAGAAATCATACTCATATTAGAAATATTAGCAGTAGCCGTTACTTTAATACCATTATCCCCTAAATTAGAAGGCCTATCAGAGTGTTCAACAATAACTCCTGCAAACGCACTACCAGTAATTACAAACGCCATCAACGCGCCAAGTGCCAAGCTCCTTTTCAACATCTTTTTACTCATAGAAAACACCTCTTTCAAAAATTAGAGTAATTTATTACAAAGCTTCTGCTTGTGAGAAGCAATATAACCTTAATTACAAATCCCCCTTCAGTCAGCTACGCTGACAGCTTCCCCCAAAGGGACGCCTTATTTACGAACAAAATTTACTTGCTTTCATAGCAACGATTAGCAAAAAGCAGCGACATAAATTCAAGAAAATATCGCGAAGCTCCGCATCCTGAGCTGTACTTTCTAAAAGCTTCTAGAAACTGCGAAGCGAATATGCGGACAGCGATA
>JAFTMR010000076.1 GCA_017452325.1 Phascolarctobacterium sp.
AATTCTGCAGCAGCTTCAGCGGACATAACTTTGTCAGCTACTACGTCACAAATGCGATCTTTAATGTCGATCATGTTTACCTTCCTCCTTATATTTAGGACATTATGTTTATTAAGGTTTCCCTTATATAAAACCTATCTGCAGTCTGCTTAGAGCAGCCCTACACATAAGACTTTACCTGTTTCAAAAGCGTCTCAAAAATTTTACAGACACTTCACAGTCTTCACTTATCGTATTCGACACGCGCAAAAAAACTCCTGCTGTACAACAAGAGATTTTTCACCAGATATATTATAGACTGATACAATTATAACACATCGGTCAAAATTATTCACATATTTTTCAAAAATTTATCTGTTAAATTTTTAATCAGACATAAAATAATGCTTAACGCATACTATAATACCAAGAAAATTGTAACATCGCAAGTTTTTTGTTTACAATTTCTCCAAAAAATCCCCCTCCCGACTGCTTTCGGAAGGGGGATTTATAGTATTCATACGATACAATTAACGTTTCTGAGCAGAATAGTGCGTATGCAGAAGACTATGCGCTTTTTCTCCAAGAGGTTTTCCAAGCCAAGTATCATAAAGCTGTTTTATTTCAGGATTTTCATGCGATTTTCGTAATTCGCTTGCTCTGTCGCATTCAAAGAGTGCCTCACGACGCATTCTTCTAATTTCAGAATTTACAGGCACAGGTTGACCGCCGCCGCCAATACAGCCGCCTGGGCAAGCCATTACTTCTATAAAATGATAATCAGCAGTACCGTCCTTGATGCGCTCCAACATTTTACGAGCAGAAGCCAAGGTATGCACAACTGCAATCTTCACTTCTACCTCACCTACTTTAATCACTGCTTCACGAGTTTGTTCCATACCGCGCACATCATGATAATCAACATTTGCAAGCTCTTCGCCTAATACAACCTCGGCTACAGTACGCAATGCTGCTTCCATCACGCCGCCAGTAGTACCAAAGATAACTGCGGCGCCGGTACCTGCTCCCAAAGGAGAGTCATAAGCTTCTTCAGGCAGATGGGCAAAATCAAGACCAGCTTCGCGAATCATACGGCCAAGCTCACGAGTAGTGATTACTACATCCACATCACGATAACCGCTGGCACACATTTCCTCACGCTCAGCCTCTGCCTTTTTCGCAGTGCAAGGCATTACAGATACGCAGACAATATTAGCAGGATCAATGCCAGCTTGTTCCGCATAATAGGTTTTGGCAACAGCACCAAACATCTGCTGAGGAGATTTGGCAGTAGAAAGATGGGGCAACAACTCAGGGTATTTTAACTCAATCATATTAACCCAACCGGGACTGCAGGAGGTAATCATGGGCAGTACCCCACCATTTTGCAAACGATGGAGGAATTCATGACCCTCTTCCATGATAGTCAAATCCGCAGAGAAATTAGTGTCAAAAACTTTATCAAAGCCTAAACGGCGTAAAGCAGCAACCATTTTACCGGTTACAATACTGCCTGCCGGAATTCCCAGCTCTTCGCCCAAAGCAACGCGTACTGCGGGAGCAGTCTGCACCAATACAACCTTGCTGGGGTCATTGATGGCAGCCCAAACCTTTTCGGTATCATCTTTTTCCACAATGGCACCAGTCGGGCACACACTAGCGCATTGACCGCAGTAAGTGCAAACCGCATCCTTCAAATCACTTTCAAAGGCAGGAGCAACGATAGTATCAAAGCCACGTCTTGCAAAGCTATATACGCTCATGCCTTGGACGTCGCGGCAAACACGAATGCAGCGACCACAAAGAATGCATTTTTCCTGGTCTCTTACCAAAGAGGGATTGCTGCAGTCAATAGTATGAGCCTTTCTTTCGCCACCGTCAAAACGAATTTTACGAACGCCTAAGTCAGCAGCAATTTTTTGCAGCTCGCAGTCACCACTCTTTTGACAGCTCAAGCAATCTTTCGGATGGTTAGCCAGCAAAAGTTCTACTACTGTTTTACGTGCTTCACGTACTTTATTGGTATTGGTATTTACTACCATACCCTCGCTTACAGGATATACGCAGGAAGCAACCAAGGTGCGTGCGCCGGAAGCTTCTACCATGCACAGACGGCAAGCACCTTCGGGGCGCAGCTCCGGATGGTAACACAGGGTAGGAATATGAATACCCGCCCCGCGTGCTGCTTCTAAAATTGTAGCGCCTTGAGGAGCTTGTATTTGCTTTCCGTTAATAGTTAAATTTACCATTGTCATTTCCAAAGCCCCTCCTTAACCTTTAATAATTGCTTTGAACGGACAAGCCGCCATGCAGGCACCGCATTTTATGCACAAAGCCTGATCAATAGTATGTTTAGATTTAATCTTGCCGCTGATAGCCTGCACCGGACAATTACGTGCGCACAAACCGCAACCACGACAAGCATCCGTAATAGTGTAACTAGCAAGCTTCTCGCACACACCTGCAGGACAACGTTTTTCCTTGATATGTGCCTCGTATTCGTGACGGAAGTATTTTAAAGTACTGAGTACGGGGTTGGGAGCAGTTTGCCCCAAGCCACACAGAGCAGTTTCTTTAATATTCTTAGCCAGGTTCTCTAAAAGTTCAATATCCCCTTCTACGCCTTGACCTTCGGTAATGCGGGTCAGGATTTCCAGCATACGCTTAGTGCCTTCACGACAGGGAGTGCATTTACCGCAGGATTCGGATTGAGTAAAGTTCAGGAAGAACTTAGCCACGTCAACCATGCAGGTATCTTCGTCCATAACTACCAAACCGCCACTGCCCATCATAGCCCCTGCCGCAATAAGGGAATCGTAATCAACGGGCAGGTCGAGCATGTTTTCAGGCAAGCAGCCACCGGAAGGACCACCGATTTGCACAGCCTTGAACTTCTTGCCATTGGTAATACCGCCGCCAATATCGTAGATGATTTCGCGCATGGTAATACCCATAGGAACTTCTGCCAAGCCGGTATTGTTAATCTTACCGGTCAGAGCAAATACCTTGGTGCCTTTGGATTTTTCAGTACCAAACTGGCAGTACCAGTCCGCACCATTCACGATGATTTGCGCTACATTGGCAAAGGTTTCTACGTTATTGATATTGGTCGGCTTGCCCCACAAACCGGAAACAGCCGGGAAAGGAGGACGAGGACGTGGCATACCACGTTTACCTTCAATGGAAGCCATAAGCGCAGTTTCTTCGCCACAAACGAAAGCGCCTGCTCCTTCCTTGATGTGCAGTTTAAAGTTAAAACCGCTGTCAAAAATATTATCGCCCAAAAGCCCCATAGCCTCTGCCTGCTCAATGGCAATGCGTAAGCGTTTGATTGCCAAGGGATATTCTGCACGTACATAAATATAGCCTTCATCAGCGCCCATAGCATAACCGCAAATAGCCATACCTTCCAAAATTCTGTGGGGATCACCCTCCAGAACGCTACGGTCCATAAACGCACCCGGGTCACCTTCGTCAGCATTACAGATTACATACTTCTTCTCGCTAACAGATTTAGCAGCAAACTCCCACTTCATACCTGTGGGGAAGCCACCGCCGCCACGACCACGCAAGCCGGACTTTTTAACCTCGTCTATAACCTCCTGGGGACTCATTGTGGTTACTGCCTTCGCCAAAGCTTCGTAACCACCTACCGCAATGTATTCTTCAATTTGTTCCGGGTTAATAGCACCGCAGTTTTCCAGAACCAGACGTTTTTGTTTTTTATAAAAGCCAATCTCAGAATAGCTGGGTACTTGCTCCAGGCTCATAGGCTCGCGATACAGCAAGCGTTCTACAATGCGCCCTTTATACAGATGGCTTTCCACAATTTCCTTAACATCCTCTACCTTTACCTTGCAATAGAAGGTACCTTCAGGATAGATAATAACCAAGGGTCCATTTTCACAGAAACCATGACAACCGGTTTCCACAACCATAACTTCGTCCTGTAAGCCAAATGCTTCTAAATTTTTGGCGAAGCTAAGTTGAATATCTTTAGATCCTGCAGATTTACAACCAGTACCGCCGCAAACCAGGACATGCGCTCTAATATGCTGCATAATACACTCCTCCAAAAATTAGTTTTGCTCTATCTTGCCAACAACCAGCTCTTCTACAATACGGCCATTAACAACATGCTCTGCAATAATCTTTTTAATATCTTCCGGTTTTACCTTGCCGTAGGTAATGCGCGGTTCGTTAGGACGGATAACATCCACCAGCACTTCTTTCTCGCACATACCTATACAACCGGTCTGACGCACCTGTACATCTACTAATTTACGCACAGCCAATTCATCTAAAATGGCACTCATAACCTCGCGAGCACCTGCCGCAATACCACAGGTACCCATACCTACGATTACAATGGTACCTTCATTCCTACGCAGCTTGATATCTGCTTTTAACTTTTCTCGCAAAGCCTGCAAATCCGCTAAACTTTTCATTATCGCTCCTCCTTATCCTGAACAAGGGCAATATTTTGCCGTAAATAGCCCTCCACCCAGGAATACACTTCTGGATTGGTAAAATCGGCAGCATCGCCTAAAACCTCTCGCACCTCTTGGGTGTCAAAGGTAAACTCTTTGGTTTTGTTCTTATAAGTAAAAATAACATCCAACCAGGGTGCACCTGCCAAAAGCACCTTAATGCTTTCCACAATGTCGCCCAATGGAGGTCTGTCAATATTATCCTTTTCAAAATAGGCTTTTAGCAGGGTTCCCTCATCCTCAACAGATTTAATCTCCAGGCGTCCACCACATTGCTGGCTCACCATATCAATAAAGGGAATCCCCATCCCCACCTTACGCGTCTTACGGGTAGTGACGAAGGGGTCTCGCACCTGCCTAATCATGTCTTCACTCATGCCACAACCATCGTCCTTAATGCTAAAGGTGAAAAAGCCTGCTTCATCCTCGTCTATTACGATGGTTACATTGTGGGCACCTGCTCCAATGGAATTTTGCGCCAAATCTAAAATATGCAGTGACAGCTCACGCATAATTTACTCGTACCTTTGTAAGATAGCAGGCAGCTTGTCCGGAGTCAAACGTCCATGAGTATCGTCATTGATTTGCATTACCGGCGCCAAGCCGCAAGCACCAATGCAAGCAACTGTTTCCAAAGTAAAGCGCAAATCATCAGTAGTATGCCCCGCCTTGATTCCCAGCTCCTTCTCCAAAGTTTGCAGAATCAATTTACCGCCGCGTACATGGCAAGCGGTCCCCTGACACACCCGCACAATATTACGTCCGCGGGGATTAAGATGGAACAGGGAGTAAAAGGTAACAACGCCATAAATTTCCGAAATAGGAATGCGGGTTTGCTCCGCAACATATTCTAAAACATCTTTAGGCAAATAGTTATACAAGCTTTGTACCTCTTGCAATATGGGTATCAAAGAGCCCTTTTTGCCCTCAAATTTTGCTAAGATAGCATCCACCTGAACCTTCTCAGGATTATCGCAACCGCAACAGCTACATTTTCTTTCAGTTAGGCTCATATCCATTCTCCTTTACCTGTAAACGTAAATTTATATCAGTATAGCATTATTATTTTAGGCATACAATGCTTTATAGCCTCAACAAGAATTGTATACAGTATTACTCTTCCATTTTGGCGAACTGCCCTGGCAAGCAGGAACGTCCACCACTATTTTCCAAAGCAAGCTTCAACTCAGCAAGTGTTAACGCTTCAACGGTCAACAGATTTTTAGGGCCCTGTACAAAATCTAAAATATTATGAGCGTCAGAATTGGTTACATATGGCAAGAAGCCCGTTAACCGCTGCAACCTACTTTGTAAATTCTTGCCCCAACCTATATGGGAGATCTCTGCCGCCGCAAAGTCAAAGTCAGGTTCAATAAAGCCAAGCTGTCCTAAAATACTGTAGGCAGGCCTGTCTACATGAGCAGCAATGCTTATACCACCCAAAGCCTGCACCTGCTGTACCACTTCTGCCGCTGTAAGCTGCAAAGGGGCAAGTAGCAATCGTTCTTCTTCCCACAAAAAGTTGTCGTCATCATCAACTACAAACTGGGCGCCAAACTTTTCCGCATTATTTTTCAACCCATTCATCTTCGCATCAACAACCTTTTGCCAAGCAGAAAGCTGCTCAAGAGTATCGAACAATACCACGATGTGAGCCTCTTCCAAGCACTCCACCTCCATGGCAGGGAACACTCTTACTCCATAACGCTCCCCTGCCTTTAGGGCAGCAGCCACATTTGCCGAAGCATTATGATCCGTAATGGCAATGGCGTCAATACCAAATTCCGCCGCCCGCATCACAATATGGTGGGGCGTCATCTCCACCTCAGCACAGGGCGAAAGCAAGCTATGAACATGCAGGTCAACTAAAAAAGTACGCATTATTCCTTACCAATACCCAATTCGTACAACTTGCCAATCACTTCAAAGGCAGGCGCATCCGTAGCAAAAATCACCACATCGTTAAGCTCTGCCTTACTCAAAGTATCTTCTGCCACAGTGGCTTCCCCCGCTACGATAACAGCAGCAAGCCCTATCAAGGAAGCCACCGCCGCAATGTTCTGATGCCCCTGCATGGTTACCCAAACCATATCAGGTTCTGCCTGACCCATAACATTGCTCAGCAAATCAGAAGCATATCCCCCTTTGACTTCGCCATCAAGGGCAACCTCCTGTGTCAGCAATTTTAAATCTAAAGCTTCCATCAGCTCGCTTACTTTCATCTTTCATCCTCCTCTACTGCATTCAAGGATTGGGGCTCATGAGAAATGGGAATCTGCTTCGCCAGTTCAATCATGCCCTGCGCCAATTTATGTACACTGCCACGCAGCTTAAAGATACAATCTATTTCATGTGCTTTACCCTGTACAATGTCCTCTGCCAAACCCTGACAGCTGGGCGCACCGCAAGCACCACAGTTTAATCCGGGCAGAGAATACAGCACTTCTTCCATACGCTCAAATTTTTTCATGGCTTCCATGATATTCTCATCAAGGTGCATCATGGGACGAGCAACCAGCTTTTTCAAATATGCAGCAGACCTGGGGAAATCCTCTAAGGTCATACTGCTGGCCATGGTCAGCTCTCTTTCCACAGGCTCTTGGGAACGCAAAATATTGATGCGTCTACGCAAATTACTTTCCGCAACAAATTTGTTTTCCGCAGTCAGGCATCCACCAATACAGCCACGCTCACACATATTACACTCTACATAATCCAGAGTGGGCATCTTGTTCATGGAAATCTGCTCTAAAACCTCGTACACATTATCCACTCCATGTACAGCCAAAGCATTCTCCAATCCTGCAGAGCTAATCTCGCCGCCATAAGCGCCCCAGCCCATCCCGTAGGAAGAACCGGTAACAACATTCAGGGTATTGTCCCCACCCAGACAGCGGAGCAGTTTACCGTAAATTTCTGCCAAACTAAAGCTGCCGCTTAAAGCAGTTTGGCGTACATCAACGGACTGACGGATATTGGTCTCCTTAGAGGGACAGGGAGAAATAAACCACACACCAATTTTTTCAGAAGCAAGCCCCAGCTTGGCCTCTGCCTTTTGGCGTACATAAATAGCAGCCGCCTCCGCAGGTGCAAGTACGGGAACAACCTGCTTGATAAGTTCAGGAAACTTTACCTGAATCAGGCGCAACACCGAAGGACAAGTACTGGAAATCAAAGGCTTACGCCCACCCGTATAATTCTTAACATAAGTCTCTATCTCCTTGGCAATATATTCCGAAGCCAAGGAAACATCAAATATTTCGTCAAAGCCTAAATTGTGTAAGCCTTGCCAAATATCTTCCATGGGTACCTGCTCCGGAAATTGGGAGTACATGGAAGGTGCAGGCAAAACAATATTATATGCGTACTTCTCAAGTCCATCTAAAGTAGCAGTCTTGATACTAAAAGCATGATAAGGACAAATAGAAGCGCAAGCACCGCAGTCAACGCAACGATCCGCTAAAATCTCTGCCTTGCCATTACGCACGCGAATTGCCTCCGTCGGACAAGCCTTAACACAGGATACGCAGCCCTGACATTTGTCACGCAACAGTCTAACCGAATGGAAATATTCTGCCGGAGCCATCGTACCACCTCATTTCTTCAAAATTTATAAATCCTCACTAATATGTTCAAACCGCATGGTAATAGTAGTACCTTCACCAACAACGGACTTAATATCAAATTCATCGGAGCACTTCACCATATTGGGCAGCCCCATCCCCGCACCAAAACCCATTTGGCGCACATGGTCAGGCGCAGTGGAGTAACCCTCCTGCAACGCCTTTTCGATATCCGGAATACCGGGTCCCTGGTCACTAACGGTAATCACCGTCGCATCTGAAAAGGCTTCTGCCGCAACGTTACCGCCTCCTGCGTGAATAATAGCGTTCATCTCTGCCTCGTAAGTACCAATGGCAATACGGCGCACAATATCAGCAGGCACGCCAATCATTTTCAACATCTTTTTAATTTTGGCAGAAGCTTCTCCTGCCCTCTCGAAATCGCCGCCAATAACATCAAAGCTTAATTTTAAAGATTTATTTTCTGCCATAGCTGCACTCCTTTTTCAAGCAACCACGAATGCCGGCCTTATACAAAATACCGCATGTATCAAACAGAGTAAACTCTGTAGACAAAATAGGTAGCCCACTTTCCGCAGCAGCCTCCAAAACCTCTTCAGCCGGAGTCTTGCCACGCACAACAACTATGGCACACAGGTCAGTCATATCCGCAGTTCTTACCACCTGCAAATTAGTAAGACCGGTACACAGCAGAGTATTGCATTTGGTAAAAGCCAACACATCGCTCATCAGATCACTGCCACAACAGGTTTCCACAGTTCTATCCAACAGCTCTGCACCGGTTAAAACAGTTGCATTCAGCAGCTTTTGTACATCTAGCAAATTCATAAACATCTCTCCCCTATTTCCAAAATGTTTTATAGCTTTGTATCTTAATAACCTCATCTTCAAAATACAGTTGTACTATTTTATTTTACCCTGTTGCAGTCATGAAGTAAAGGCACAGTAAATTTTGCAAGTTTAGTTTTCCAACTCAACTAGATGATTAAAAATCTTTTTAAGAAAAATGAGCCACTTGGGGTAATTTGATGTCACTTATATAATGAGTCTTCTTTTTTTCTGTCCTTTCCCTTTTTCTTTTATATAATTTTCTTTTTCCCTTTCCTGTCTTTATTTTCTTCTGCCATGATCAAGCAAAGCTTTAGCTTTGCTACCTTATTCCTTACTATAGTCTTTAATCTAAGTAATGCGTAAGCGTTACTTACCTTGTTCCTTGACTTGTTCCTTGAAAAGTAAATATTAAAATTTTTATTACAAGCATGTCCCCCTCTGTAAATTGTTTCACGTGAAACATTGGACAAAAGAAAAAGCACTGCGAATAAATGCAGTGCCCCAAACAGAAATTACTTGCCTTTTAATTTTTCCAATATCGCTAACACATTAGGCTGAGTAGGATTTATTTTTATTCCTCTTTTCAAAAGCTTAATGATATTTTTTGCCTTTCTCTCAATAACAGCAATTCCTTTCTCATTACGCATTACAAAGGGAATGCCCGCTACAGTATATTCTCTTTCTATATATTCTTCTGTAATGGGGAAAATATCTTGTATCAAAAATACGCTTTCTTTGCCAACACCTAATTTAACTATATGTAAAATATCACATGGTTTATTTGCAGACATCTTCTTACTCATAATATTCTTGTATTTATCTATTTTACTAGACAAAGGTATCATCCAATAAAATCCCTCTTTATCCTCAAAGCAATAATAATGCGGTCTATTTTCTTTTTTATTTCCCTTGAGATATGGATCTTTCATTTCTTCAAAAAATCTATCTTTTATTAAATAAAAACCTGCTCTTTTCATATTGCCCTCCAAAAACAAAAAGTCCCCTGCCAAATCGACAGAGGACTTTACTTTCGACCCAACCACTTATATACCGCATATTGGTCAGCGGTAAACTTTCGACCCAACCACTTATATACCGCATATTGGTCAGCGGTAAACTTTCTACTCACATTGTAGCAAACCATTTTTACCAAGTCAACTACGCAAGTAACTTCCTCACCACAATTATACCAAAGAGCAATAGGGTTCCAAAGTTTTTTATCGCGTAGTTGTGAAATCCACGTGAAACATTGGACAAAACAAAAAGCAAAAACCCCGCTACTCGACTATAGCGGGGTTCCTGCCTCAACAGTACAGATTCTCGTCAACATACTACAAAATATGCAGTCAATATTTTGCAGTACCAAAGGGGAGATTATTATCTCTGTCTAAATTATAACAGCGGCAACCCTTAGCTCCAACTTTTAAATCGGATAGTTGTGAAATCCACGTGAATTTTTAAAATAAAATTGTCACTCCATGCAAAGAGACGAGCCCAATTTCTTGAACTCGTCTCCAAAATAGCAATATTATTTTTTAATGGCACTGCTCTTTTTCACGTTGCAGCATTGCTTTGAACTCACCTACCAGGTACAGGCTACCACATACGCAAACAACACCATCTTCGCCGGCTTGCGCCATTGCCTTTTGATAAGCAGCTTGCAAATCACTTTCAGCCATAGCGTTACTGCCTACAAGTCCAGCCAGCACCTCTGCTTCCGCAGCGCGAGTACCCCCATCTGCACGAACAGTAAACACCACATCATTAGGAGTAATCAAGGTTTTGATAACACTGGTCATATCCTTATCACCCATCATGCCAAAAACAAAATGCACAGGCTTATTGGGATAATACTTATCCAAAGAATTACGCAGTGCTTTTGCTCCGTCAGGATTATGGGCTCCGTCCAAAATCAAATCAGGCTTTTGAGCAATGCGTTCCAAGCGACCGGGCCACAGAGTATTAGCTACGCCCATGTGCAAAGCAATCTCGTTGATGCGCGGGTCTTGTTTAGAAACAAGCTTCGCCGCCACAATCGCCACACTGGTATTTTTAATTTGATGTTCGCCGGGCAATTTAATCTCGTAATCAGAATGGTAGTAGTCCCCTGCGTGCAAAGTAAACTTTTGCCCGTCCATAGAACTGGTCACTTCTGTTCCGTAGAAGGCTTTACCGTACAAATAAACGGGAGCTTCCTTGAACATTGCCATGGTAACAATGGGGCCAAGTGCTTCTTCACCTTCTGCCGCAGTTACTACTGGAACCTTCTCCTTAATGATACCTGCCTTTTGCATAGCGATACGCGCTACAGTACCGCCGCAACGATCAGTGTGGTCTAAGGAAACATTGGTAATTACGGATACCACAGGAGTAATAATGTTGGTGGAATCCCACAAGCCGCCCAAACCAACTTCGATAACAGCGTAATCTACCTTTTGCAAGTAAAAGTAGAGGAAGGCAGCAGCGGTCAAGATTTCAAATTGAGTAGGCTGCTCGCACACACCTTTTTTCACAATGCTATCTGCAGCAACCTTTACCGCAGTAATGGCAGTAGCGAAGTCTTCGTCGCTGATGTCCTTGCCGTTCAGCTCGATACGCTCGTTATATTTTACAAGGTGGGGAGAGGTAAATTTACCAACCTTCAAGCCCGCCGCCAAGATGATGTTGGTAATCATACTGCTAACAGAGCCTTTGCCATTGGTACCGGTAACGTGTACGGTTTTGATTTGTTGTTCAGGGTTACCCAGTTCACGCAGCAAACCTTCAATACGCTCCATACCCAGCTGGATGCCAAATTTTCCTAAGCTGTCAAGATATTCTAAACTTTCAATGTAATTCATAATGTTTTCAGATACTCAAGGCGTTCAAGAATAGCATTTTTCTTACCATTCAATTCCTCAGCCTTAGCTTTTTCTTTCTCGATAACGTCAGCCGGAGCTTTTGCCAAGAAGCCTGCGTTACCCAATTTGCCTTCTACGCGGCTCAATTCTTTGTCGATGGTAGCCAACTCTTTATTTAAGCGTTGGTTTTCTTTTTCAACGTCAATCAAGCCAGCCAAGGGCAGGTAAACTTCAATGCCGCTTACAACTGCTGCCATTGCATTTTCCGGTTTAGCTGCGTCATCAGCCAAAACAGTCAGCTCATCAATAGCACCCATCAGGTGGATGTAATTAGCATTAGCTTCTACGCCAGCTTTCAGGTCTGCAGCAGCCAAGAGAATTGCAGGAACTTTCTTTCCGGGCGGTACGTTAACTTCTGCACGCATGTTACGGATAGCCTTGATGCTGTCCATGATTGCGCCCATCAGGCGTTCTGCCTCATCGTCCACAAGCTCTTCTTTAGCGAAGGGCCACTCAGAAACCATAATGCTTTCTGCTTGGTGAGGCAGACATTGGTAAATTTCTTCGGTAATGAAGGGCATGTAGGGATGCAAGAGCTGCATTGCGCTGGTAAGAACGGTTGCCAATACATGTTGAGCAGTTGCACGTTCTTCAGCATTTTCTTTATTGTACAGACGAGGTTTAGCAAGTTCGATGTACCAGTCACAAACTTCGCCCCAGATGAAGTCATAAATGCTACGGCCAGCTTCGCCCAATTCAAATTTACCCAGCAAATCGGTAACTTCTTTGGACACATGTTGCAAGCGGGAAAGAATCCATTTATCTGCCAAGGTGTAGGGAGCAAGCTTAGCATTGGGGTCATAGCCTTCAATGTTCATCAATGCAAAACGGGATGCGTTCCAGATTTTGTTAGCAAAGTTACGGGTAGATTCCACACGTTCCCAATAGAAACGCATATCGTTACCCGGAGTGTTACCGGTGATGAGCATAAAGCGCAGGGTGTCAGCGCCGTATTTATCAATAACTTCCAAGGGGTCAATGCCGTTACCCAAGGATTTAGACATTTTGCGACCTTGGCTATCACGAACCAGACCATGGATGAATACTTTTTCGAAGGGAATATCTTCCATGAATTCCATACCCATAATGAGCATACGAGCAACCCAGAAGAAAATGATGTCGTAACCGGTTACCAATACGCTAGTGGGATAGAATTGTTTGAGAAGCGGAGTTTTTTCGGGCCAACCCATAGTGGAGAAAGGCCACAGCGCACTACTGAACCAAGTATCCAGAGCGTCTTCGTCCTGATGAATGTTAGCGCTGCCGCATTTGGGGCAAGTAGTCAAATCGGTACGGGAAGCGTGCATTTCGCCGCAGTCATCGCAGTACCAAACAGGAATGCGGTGACCCCACCAAATTTGGCGAGAGATACACCAATCGCGGATGTTTTCCATCCAACCAGTATAAGTTTTGGTAAAACGTTCAGGAACGAATTTGGTGCGACCATCTTCAACGCAGTCAACAGCAGCTTTTACCAAGGGTTCCATTTTTACAAACCATTGGGTAGATACCAAAGGCTCTACTACACTGCCGCAACGTTGGCAATGACCAACAGCGTGAGCGTGGTCTTCAATTTTTACAAGAGCGCCGATTTCTTCCAGTTCTTTCAACAAGTTTTTACGGCATTCATAACGTTCTTGACCAGCGTACTTGCCAGCTTCTTCAGTCATCAAGCCGTTCATACCAATAACAACGATGCTGGGAAGTTTATGACGGATACCCATTTCGTAGTCGTTTGGGTCGTGTGCCGGAGTAATTTTTACTGCGCCGGTACCAAATTCCAAATCTACATAGCTATCTGCAATAATGGGGATGATGCGACCGGTAATGGGCAGGCACAGGTGTTTGCCAACCAGATGACCATAGCGAGGATCTTCCGGATTAACTGCTACTGCGGTATCGCCCAGCATGGTTTCCGGACGGGTGGTAGCTATGGTCAGGTAAGTGCCTTCTTCTTCCACAACAGGATATTGGATATACCACAGATTACCTGCGTCGTCTTTATGTTCTACTTCGATATCACTCAAAGCGGTGTTACAGTTTACGCACCAGTTGGTAATGCGGGTGCCTTTGTAAATCAAGCCTTTTTCGTACAGGGAGCAGAATACTTCGCGTACAGCTTGAGAGCAGCCTTCATCCATGGTGAAGCGTTTGCGTTCCCAATCGCAGGAAACGCCCAAGCATTTCAATTGGTTGATAATGCGGTCGCCATATTGGTCCTTCCATTCCCAAACACGTTTCAGGAATTCTTCACGACCAAGGTCATAGCGGGTTTTATTTTCTTCTTTTTTAATTACTTCTTCTACTTTAATTTGGGTAGCCAAGCCTGCATGGTCATAGCCGGGCATCCACAGGGTATTGTGACCCATCATGCGGTGCCAACGAATCAGAATATCTTGCAGGGTGTTGTCCAAAGCGTGACCCATATGCAGTTGACCGGTGATGTTCGGAGGGGGAATTACGATGCTGAATGCTTCTTTACCTTCCTCTACTTCTGCATGAAAATAACGATTGTCTTCCCAATATTTATACCATTTCTTCTCAACGGAAGCTGGGTCGTAAACTTTAGGGATGTTGTGTTCTTGTTGTTCGCACATTAACTTTAGTCCTCCTATCACGAAAAGCGTAATAAGCGCCATTATGCTTTGTCACATTTCATTCGCTTGCTCGACGTACAATCAGTACGCCTTCGCTTCACGAATTTCAATGTTTCGCGCCTTCTGGCACTTCTAACGCTTTTGCATTGTTTAACAAAATATAAAAACCCTGTCCTAAACTAGAACAGGGCGAATAACCGCGGTACCACCTATTTTCCCAACAAAATTTGTCGGGCACTCAACGCGCGTAACGTGCGCCAACGGCTCTGCCTACTGCTACTTCAACAAAGCTGCTCCGGAACTACATCTTTAGCTGCTGCGCTACGGCTTGCACCAACCGCCGTTTCTCTAAAAGCTTAGCCTTGCCCAAGAACTTTCCTTCATAGCGTTTCAAATATTTTGTTACTCATATATATTAACAATTTTCACATGCTAATGTCAAGAGTTGACAAACGGACGGAATCCGCTATAATAGAGGCATAACTTAATAAAGCAATGCAGGACTGACGGAATTAAAGTGGAATTAACCACGTGTACTGTATTGTGATAAAGCCGACCGTCTGGGCAAGCACTTGAGCCCGGGCGATTTTTTGTTTTTAGGGGTGGCAAGTGCTTCTTCTAAAAATTATGACGAAGAGAGGTTTTCACAATGCAGCAAACTAAGAATAAGTGGCTTATCGCCCTATCCGCAATTGGTATTCATATCTGTATCGGTAGCGTTTACGCTTGGAGTGTTCTTACCAAGCCCATCATGGAGGCAATGGGTTTCTCCTTGAAGGATGTTACTTGGACTTTCTCCCTGGCGATTTTGTTCTTGGGTCTTTCCGCAGGCTTCTTAGGCAGCTATGTAGAGAAATACGGCCCCCGTCGCAGTGGTCTTGTTTCTGCTACATTTTTTTGTTTGGGCATGTTCGGTACTGCCTATGCCCTTACCCAACACAGTTTAACTTTAATGTATCTGTTCTACGGTGTAATTGGCGGTATCGGTTTGGGTACCGGTTACATCACTCCCGTATCCACTTTGGTAAAATGGTTCCCCAATAACCGCGGCTTGGCAACCGGTTTGGCAATCATGGGCTTTGGTTTCGCAAGCCTTATCGCCGGCCCCGTAATGCAGCTGTTAATTGCCAAATATGGTCTGATTCAAAACTTTATCATTCTTGGCTGCGTTTACTTTGTAGTTATGGTTGCTTCTGCCCTGTATCTAGAACCGCCTAAAACCATCCCTGTTACCGAAGGACCTAACAAATTCCCCGTAAACCAACCTGCAGTTACCGGTCCTCAATATACTGCTAAAGAAGCTATGAGAACTTGGATGTTCGCAGCACTGTGGTGGATTTTCTTTACCAATATCACTTGCGGCATTGGTCTTTTGGCAGTAGCTTCCCCCATGGCCCAAGAGGTTATCAAAATGACTCCGCTGGAAGCAGCTTCTATGGTTGGCATCATCGGTCTGTTAAACGGTGGTGGTCGTATTGCCTGGTCCACCTTATCCGACTATATTGGTCGCCGCAACACTTACGTTTTATTCTTCGCTATTCAAATCGTAGCCTTCTACCTCTTGGCGAGCGTAACCGATAGCTTCATGTTCCAAGCACTTATCTTCATTATTATAACCTGTTACGGCGGCGGCTTCTCCTGTATGCCTGCATATTTGAGTGACCTTTTCGGTACCAAACAGCTTAGCGCTATTCATGGTCGTATCCTTACCGCTTGGGGTTTGGCTGGTATCGCAGGCCCCTTGCTGCTTTCCCTCATCTACGAACGCACCCACAGCTACAGCTTAACCCTGTACTTTTTCTCCGGCTGCTTCGTACTGAGCCTTATCGTTTCTTTAATCTTAAAATTCAAAACTGAAAAGTAATATTTAAAAATAAAGCAGAGTAGTTTTAGTTTCGTACTAAAGCTACCCTGCTTTTTGGTTTTGCCGCATTCACTTAAACTTAGAAGTACTGAAAGACGCGAAGCACAACAGCGCTTACGACAGGCTTTTAGCAATCATATCCATAATAGTTCCTGCATATATGGGTCTGCTAACACCCGTTTCAGCAGTAAATTCTTCCTCGAACTTACCCTTTTCGTCGTAGCACAGCATTACGTGGTCAGTGTAAGTGTTCTTTTCCAAATCAATGGTGGTTCTGCTCAAGCCATATTTCACTACAGGTTTCTTTTGTGCGTCCTTACCATCAATATACCTGTACTTAATCCAGGCGGTTACCTGCTTGCCTTCCTCTGCTACGCTTACATTTTGCTTATCGTAATAGAACACATAGCTTTCACCCAAGCCTGTAGCTGCATCCAACAAATTTCTTCCACCAATATACTGCCACACGTTGGTAGAAAGGTCACTAATGTAATCCCACATCTCCGTATAATCTGTGGGTACTACTGCTCTAGTAGCGTCCTCCTCTACCAAAAGGCTCTTTTGCTTTTTGTCAAAGATAAGATTCACCAGCTCCTTATTAGCCTTTTTCTCAATGTGCTTATCCTTCCAAGGCACTGCTCCCTCTCCGCTCAACACATTAAACCTGGGGCTAGAAGCTACAGTATCCTTGTCACTATAAAATATATAGTCTAAAATCTTATACTTTTTCTTTTCGCAGTCAATATACATCAACTGCAGGTCTTCCTTGCCCAAAAGCTCAGGACTGTTATAAATTTTCTTCGCCCAGACGTAGGCATACCTATCGCCCTCCAAGGTAATGCTTTCCTTGTCAAAGCGCATTACCCCTTCCTTATCGCTATCGTAGAATACCCATCTGTCATCATCTTCTAGCGCAGGATTATAGGCAGAAGCGATACTGCTCATGCAGCACAGCAAGGCAGTTACTAATATTTTAGAAATTCTCTTCATTAATATATCCTCCCTAGTCATCTACGTCCGGGGCCTCTACCACCCGGTCTACCGCTGCCATGATGCCTTGGACCACCACCGCGAGGGCCTCCTCCATTTTGGAAAATCATCTGCTCGTCACGAGAGCGCGGTGCACTTTTCACCTGAGGTCTTGGTCTGGGAGGGGAAGCAGGCCGCATTACCGGACGCTTGCCTCCCGGTCTTCCGCTCGGTTTACCAATAGCAGGTCTGTTAGGTCTTGCACAAGGTCTGCCTATTTGCTCCTGCCTTGGTGGTCTGGGTGCTGGTTTACCGATGGCAGGCCTTGGCGGTCTAGGAGCTGGTCTACCAATGTGATGACGTGGCGGTCTTGGTACTGGTCTATAGATATGATGATGCCATCTGCCCCAATGGTACCAGTCATCCCAAATAAAGAGGAAGGGATACACAGGAACTACAACTTCTTTTACTACAACCTTTTCCGAAGTAATACCTTCACTAGCAGCAGCCCCCGTTACAGTACAGGAAACCTTGTCCCTGAATCCACCCCACATTCTTGCTTCTTCCTTTTCTGCAGTGGTCGCAGCCTCCGCTCCACCGCTATACAAATTAAAGGATAGCAGGGTGATGAAAATTCCGGCTAAAAGCTTTTTATATTCCAGCATCTGTACTACCTCCGTAATCAATTAGTAAATCCTTTTTGCTAGGTACATCTTAACCTAAGATTGTGTTAATTTTATGACTAAACCACCAAAAATAAAAATAACCTGCACGCTAAGCGCGCAGGTTAGATTTTGAAGCTTACTTACCGCAGCCACAACCGCAGGAAGTATTTTGGTTTTCTTTAGAAGAGGAGCAGCTGCATCCTTCGGGACAGCCAATACATTTTACACCGCGTTTTTTAGCCATGTAAACATGTCTTGCTGCTAATCCGACGATTACCAGGATAATGCCCCCAACGATTAAATCTGCCATAATATTTCTCCTAAACTACAATTATTTTTTCAGCTTGTATTCTGCTGCCAATTCTTGATTGGTTTTCTTAATAAGATGTGCAACGTATCCAACAATTGCTACTACAACTACTAAACCGGGCAGGAAGCCTTCGCCCAAAGTACCCAAAGTAGCCAAGGTGCCAAATTGATATACCAGGAAAGCTACAACATAACCGGTTGCAAATTGCAGACCAACGCCACCCCAGAACCATTTTCTGTCGTTAATTTCGGAGTTCATAGCACCCAAAGCTGCAAAGCAGGGCGGAGTGTACAGGTTGAACATCAGGTAAGCGAGAGCTGCCACAGAAGTTAAGCCCATCATGGAAGCAACTTCGTTTGCACCTTCGATAAGCGCCAATTCCTCAGTGTCGATAAAATTGGTAATGCCATAAACAACAGCCAAGGTACCAACTACGTTTTCCTTAGCGATGAAGCCGGTAACAGCAGCTGCTGCCAATTGCCAAGCACCAAAGCCCAAAGGAATCATAAACAACGCGAAGGGAGAAGCGACGGAAGCGAGGATGGAAGTGCTTTCCATACCTTCTTCTACAACTTCAAAGTTCCAGTTAAAGGTTTGCATGATTTGTACTGCAGTGTTGCACAGCAAAATGATGGTACCTGCTTTTACAACATAAGCCCAACCGCGGGAGCACATGGATTTAAATGCGCGTACAAAGCTGGGGAATTTATATTCCGGCAATTCCATAATGAAGAAGGATTTGCGGTTCTTATGACCTGCAATCTTATTAACCAGCAAAGCACCCAAGAAGATGAGTGCCAAACCAACAAAATACATCAGATTGCCAACCCAAGCTTCATCACCGAAGAACACACCTGCGAACAGGGCAATAACCGGCAACTTAGCACCGCAGGGCATGAAAGGAGTGAGCATTGCAGTAGCTCTACGTTCACGCTCGTTACGAATGGTACGGCAAGCCATAACACCAGGAATAGCACAACCGGTACCGATTACAAAAGGAATTACGGATTTACCGGAAAGACCAACTTTCTTAAAGATGGGGTCCAGTACAACACTGGCACGTGCCATGTAACCGCAGTCTTCCAAAAGTGCAATCAAGAAATACATAACCATTACCAAGGGCAAGAAGCCAACTACTGCACCAACGCCACCAACAATGCCGTCAACTAAGATTGCCTGCATCAACGGGGAGCTGTCTTCAACGGAAGCAGCAACGCTTTCTTGGAAGCCTTCAATCCAGCCAACCAAGGTATCTGCCAGGAAGGGGCCAAAGCTTGCTTGGGAAACGTCAAATACAAAATACATGATTACTGCAAAAATAGGCAAGCCCAAGAATTTATTGGTAAGGATGGCATCAATGCTGTCTTGGGAGTTCTTCTCCTTGGTCAGCACTTTGCGGGTTTCAACCTCAGCCACAACCTTATTAACAAAATCAAAACGTTTTTTATCAGCTTCAACAACTGCTACCTTATCGGTTAAGTCAATGTCAGCTTGGGTGTAGGGAGCTTGTTGTCCTTTGCCCTTTTGCTCTACAGCAGTTTTAATCAGGTCTTGCAAACCTTTTTCCGCAGTGGAAACAGTTTCTACAACGGGGCAGCCCAACGCTTTAGAAAGCTCTGCTACATTGATGCTGGTTTCTTTCTTCTCGTTGATATCGCTCTTGTTCAAAGCAACAACTACGGGAACACCCAGTTCCAATAATTGGGTAGTGAAGAACAAGCTATGGCTCAGGTTAGTAGCATCCACAATATTGATGATTACATCAGCGTTTTCGTTCTTAACATAAGCACTGGTAATGCTTTCTTCAGAAGTAAACGGTGACATGGAGTATGCACCGGGAAGGTCAACCGCAATCAATTCTTCCCCTGCATTATAAAATCTTTTGTTAATCAAAGCTTCTTTCTTCTCTACAGTAACGCCTGCCCAGTTGCCAACACGTTCGTTTCTACCGGTAAGAGCATTATACATAGTAGTTTTGCCACTGTTAGGATTACCGGTTAAAGCAATTTTCATTTTCACGCCTCCTTATAATATATCTGACTACCAAATAAACATCAGTAAAAATTAGCTTGAGCTAACTCTGTCCGAAAAAGAAAAGGCTAAAATCTTAGCCTTTCGTTGCACTTAAATCTTAATGGTCTCTGCCAATTCCTTATCGATAGTATAGCGACCATCTTTAATGGAAACAATGCAACCACCCTTTAAGTGTGAGATTACCGTAATAGGTTCGCCTACATAACAGCCCAAAGAAAACAGAAAAGCATCTACCTCTTCGTCTCCAGTGTCAAGCTCTCTTACGATATACTCTCTTCCTTCTTGAGCATCATTTAAGTTCATAGCTATCTCCTACCTTTTAAGACACAGTTAGCTAAATCTAACTTCTATAAGAATATACCACCAATGCCTGCTTTTGTCAAACAAAATTTAGCAGGTGCTAACCAATTTCGTAACACAGTCTTTCAATTTGGAAAGCAGCAACTCATTTCAGAACACAGCCCTTCAATTTGAGAAGCAACAACTCATTTTGGAACACAGCCTTTCAATTTGAAGAGCAGCAACTCATTTCAGAACACAGCCTTCCAATTTGAGAAAGCACTTCCAAATTTATGAGGAGGCTATGATTTTTCCCAATAAGTTCACAATTGGAGAAGCAGAAAGTAGAGTAAACTTGTAGCATCTAAGTTATAATAAAATAAAAGATATATAAAGGAAGTGAAACCATGGCTATCAAATATCCCAACGCTCAAGAATTCAAGGAGATGTTGGCAGCAAAGAAAACCTTTTTTGCAGACTTCTTCGCAACTTGGTGCGGTCCCTGTAAAATGGAAAGCTATGTGCTGGACGATTTAGATAAAATTATGGGCGACAAATTAGATATTTTGAAAATTGACATAGATAAAGAACCTGAACTGACGGAAGAGCTGGACGTAACCATTGTCCCCACCCTGCTCTTCATTAAAGATGGAGAGATTGCTTCCCGTTACAGCGGCTTTCTTCCCTTGGAACGCTTACAGGCACGTTGCGAAAAGCTCCTTGGCAACGAACCGCCTGTAGAAGCTGCGCCGGAAGAAAACTACGATTTAATTATCATTGGCGGTGGCGCAGCAGGTTTGACCTCTGCCATCTACGCCAGACGTGCAGGCTTAAAGACCTTGGTGTTGGAAGCCTTCGCTCCCGGCGGCAAGCTCATTAAAACCTTCGAGCTGGAAAACTGGCCCGGACACAAGAACGTAAGCGGCAGCCAGCTTGCCTATGATATTTACGAGCAGGCAATGGCGCTGGGCACGGACTACCTGTACGAAAAGGCAGAGCAGATTATTGATGAAGGCAAGCAAAAAATTGTTGTCTGTGAAAATAACAAACACTTTACCGCCAAGGCAGTGATTATCGCCACGGGAACAGTGGAGCGCACCCTTGGCATTCCCGGCGAAATGGAAATGATTGGGCGCGGGGTAAGCTTCTGCGCAGTGTGCGATGCTGCCTTCTATCGTAACAAGCCGGTAGTAATTATCGGTGCAGGCAACTCCGCCTTTGAAGAATCCCTCTATCTGGCAGAGTTCGCTACCCATGTAACCATCCTTGCCCGTAGCGACAAGTACATTGCCGAACGCATTACCCAGCAAAAGGTACAGGACAATCCTAAAATTACCATCCTTCCCTTCCGCGAATCACTGGAAGTTGTAGTTAAAGACGATAAGGTTGCAGGCATGCGAGTGTTAAACACCCAAACCAACGAGGAAGAAATCATACCCGCCAGCGGCATCTTCCCCTACATTGGCGCAGACCCTGTTACTAAATTTATAAAAGACTTAGGCATCACCAACGCCCAAGGTTACCTGCAAGTAAATGAAGATATGAGCACCGCCATCCCCGGCATCTATGGTGCAGGCGACGTGTGCGCCAAGGTACTTCGCCAAGTGGTAACCGCCACTAACGACGGTGCCATCGCCGCTCAAAGTGCTCTCAAATATATTCGTGGCTAAGACTTGACGAAGCTTTCGCTAACCGCTTATACTGAAACTAATCTCTTTGCACTGCGACAAGCTACAGTACAATCTGATCAGGCGGTAAACCAAAATGGTTTTTGCAGCCGGGCCTTACGGCAGCAGACAAAACATAACGTCTGCGGGACAGTTACTACTATTCCGCAGGCGTTTTTTATATGCCTGCACGCAAAGACTATAGGAGGTAAGACCATGCAATTTGCAAATCAAGACGAACGTACCGCTATGATAGTTTCCATCAATAGTATTATAGGAAACATTGTGCTTTCCATAGGCAAGCTCTTTGCCGGCTTTATGGCAAATTCTGCAGCAATGATTTCTGACGGCATCCATTCAGCTTCCGACGTGCTTAGTACCTTGGTAGTAATGGCAGGGGTGCGCTACGCCAACAAGGCTTCGGATAAGGAGCACCAATACGGACACGAACGGATGGAATGTACGGCAGCCATCATCTTAGCAACTATGCTGACCATGGTTGCCCTTGCCATAGGCTACAGTGGTTACGAAAAAATATTTAATGAAAATCATGAAGACCTGCTCATTCCGGGACAGCTTGCCCTGTGGGCAGCAATAGTTTCCATTATCGTTAAGGAAGCTATGTACTGGTACACCCGCAACGCCGCCGTAAAAATAAAATCCGGCGCACTAATGGCAGATGCCTGGCATCACCGTAGCGACGCCCTTTCTTCCATAGGCAGCTTCGCAGGTATCTTGGGTGCGCGTATGGGTTATCCTATTTTAGACCCCATTGCCAGCATCATCATTTGCTTAATGATTTTATACGCTTCCTACGAAGTTTTTGCTGATGCCATCTACAAAATGGTGGATCACAGCTGTGATGACGAGACCACCCAGAAGCTCTGCGAGCTAATCCACCGCGTTCCCGGAGTAGAGCATGTAGATAGCATTACCACCCGCATCTTTGGCAATCGCATTTACGCAGATGTAGAAATTAGCGTTAAAGATGCTCTGCCCTTAATAGAAGCTCACCGCATTGCGGAAACTACCCACGCCGCCATTGAGGCTAACTTCCCTTTGGTAAAGCACTGCATGGTACACGTTAACCCTCTCAGCGAAAGCGACCACGATTGCTGTCCGGAACTGCCGGAAGAACTGAGACCTAAAGAATGAAATTTAATATTCACATACGCACAAATCCCCTGCCTCCAAACGGAAGTAGGGGATTGCTGTATCTGTTTTTAGTTTATTCAAAACAAATCACTATGGGTTCCCGTTCTTGTTAAGTACAACAACAACTCATCATTACAAATTTCGTAAATCAATAACCAATCAGGTAAGATATGACACTCACGTTTATTTTTGTAATTCCGAGAATTAACCAACGCATGGTCCCTATATTTAGCAGGAAGTTCCTTACCATCTGCTAACATTTCGATTACTTCCGTCAGAAGCTCTATGTCATAACCTCTACTTTGAACAAGTTTTAAATCTTTCTTAAATCTATTCGAGGGTACTACATCAAACTTCATTCGAGCAGCTCCTTCATCATATATCTAACATTATTATATCGTTTATAGGCAGAAGGATTTTTCTTCATCTCTTCAATTTCCTGAAAGGCTTCCAATGTTTCTTTGTTAGGAACATCAATTCTCACATCAAAAGGGATACCACCTCTACGAACCATTGCCTTGGCAAAAATAGTTACTGCCGTTGAAATAGTCATACCTAACTCATTGCAAAGTTGATCAAGATTATTCTTTAATTCTGCATCCATACGAATATTAACATTTGCTTGTGCCATAGAAATCAACTCCCTTCTTTCAATCCCATTATAATATTATTGCTGTACATCGTCAATAAATCTCAATACAATGCCAATAAAATTCACATATAATACAACCCAAAGGCGATAAAGCTCTATCCTTCAAATCTTTCCACATACGCACAAATCCCCTGCCTCCAAACGGAAGCAGGGGATTGCTGTATCTGTTTTTTTATAATAAATTTTTAAAGACTAACTAAGTTTAAAATTAGAACATGAAGTACAATTCACTGTACAACACTTGGTCATCAGACTTACCTGCTTTTGCTTCGGTGTCATAGTAATTTACACACAATTGAATGTTTTTAGCCAAAGTGTAGTCAACACCAATGTTCCAGCCTTCATAACCACCTTCATCATTAAATTGAGTAGCATCAGTGGTCGGAGTCAGATATGCGTTGATTGGTTGATCAAACCATTGAGCGTGAATACCATAGGAACCAGCTTCTTCACCAGCGCCCTTGTAGTCCAAACGTGCAATAAAGCCGTCTTTAGAAACTGCTTCATTATATTTTTTGTCGCCCCACATGTATTCATAGGAGAGGTGCAAGTCTTTAGCAACGTCTAAACCCAAGTTGATGTTGTAAACTTCTTTTTTACCAAAATCAATTTCGCCAGCATTAGTCAAAGCGCCTGCAGTGTCAAAGGTTTTAGCAATACCATTACGGCTAGCATCATCAACATTAAAATAGTTGAAAGAAGCATCTACCGCACCAATTTTGCTAGACAAGTTAACTGCATAGAAGTCGCCATCCATAGGTACATAACCATCATCTGTTACTTTACCAACGATAACACCAAGTTTTACGTCTTCACCATAAGTGAGTCTTACGCCATCAACAAATTGGTCGAGGATATTAGCATTCCAGAAAAATTCGTTCCAGTGACCTGCCAACACATCAAAACCACCTAATCTACCTTCTAGATATGCACGTTTAAATTTAGTATCTTCATCTGCAACAGTATCTCTAAAGTTTTGATAATTTTGAAGCATAGCAGTATAGCTCCAGTTATCATTAACTTGACCGGTTATCCACAAACGGCTACGCAAACCGGCAGCACTGTTACCCCAGAATTTTTCAGACCATTTGCTGTCAGCGCTTCTGTAGTCGAAACGAGCCTGACCAGTAATTTTTACGTTGTCAGCAGCTTTTTCTAATTTAGCTACGCGAACACCAAGGCTATCCAGTTCATCAGCAAATTCTGCAGCCAGTTTGTCAACGTTTGCGCCTTTTGCCATAGCTTTTGCTACGATTTGAGCCATTTCATAACGGGTCATCAATTTGTCGCCGTCGAATGCGCCGTCAGCATAGCCATCAACTACGCCTGCAGCAGCCAATTTAGCTACGGAGTCATATGCCCAGTGGCCAGCGGGAACGTCGGAGAACGGGTTAGCTGCGTAAGCGGAAGCGGTTACGCCAAGAGCCATTGCCATTGCGAGAACTAAAGATTTTTTCATAAGAGTTTCCTCCCTTAAACCATATAACTAAGGCGACTGGCAAAAACCAGTCGCCTTAATACCTATATTAACTCTAAACTAAGCTAATATTAGAAAGTGAATACAACTTGAGTCCACAAGGTTTCCATATCTTCTTTTTCAACCAAGCCAGGGATGCCTTTGGATTCGAGGTCATAGTATTCAATAGCTGCTACGATATTTTTAGCGAGTGCATAGTTAGCACCAACCATCCAGCCTTCAAAGCCAGTAGTGCCATATTCACCGTTCATGGTGTGAGCAACTACAGTGCCACGGCCTTGGTCATACCATTTGCCATAGAGACCCCAGGAACCAGGAGCAGAAGCTTTAGCACCTTTGTAATCCAAAGCCAAGATGATGCCTTCATCATCAATGCCACGTTTAACTCCATCTTTACCAGTCCAAGAATCCCAATCAGATTGCAGATAATCAGCAGTGAATTTAAGTTCTTTAGCGAGATTGAATGCTACGCCAGCATTCCAAACTTTATTATCATCAATAGCATCAGAAGATTTAGCCGGTTTGGTTGCAGCAGTATCTTGGGTGTAGGTATAATCACCATCGCCAAATACGGTGTAGCCAGCAGTTACATTAACAACACCAACTTTGGTATCAACCTTAGCACCCCAAGCATTGTCAAATTCTACACTTAAAGTATCATTTTGACCATTCGGGAGGGTATAGTCCATAAACCCTTTAACTTGGTTGGTCGGTTTAATATAGAAACCAGTCAATTTAACTTTGTCGCCATAGGTAGCTTTAACACCATCAGCACGGGTATCATACAGGTTACCATTAACGAGGT
>JAFTMR010000077.1 GCA_017452325.1 Phascolarctobacterium sp.
GCTAAGGGGATCCACCTGTTCCCATCCCGAACACAGTAGTTAAGCCCTTAAACGTCGAAAGTACTTGGCTGGAAGCGGCCTGGGAGGATAGATAGCTGCCGGTTAGAACAAAAATACCGTACCGAATGGTACGGTATTTTTGTTTTATCTGATAGTTATATAGACTAACAGGCGAAGCCTGGGACACATGGCAGGCGATATTTGAAGGAGCGGAGCGACGCGCAAATGAAGTCTGGCAGTGGTTGCGAGCGTAAGCGAGACAACTTCCTTGGCGTTAGCTGCCACCGATAGGCATAACGAAGCGGATAATCGTGACAGGGAGCTTTCACAGAGCATACGACTGAATAAGGAGTATGCGCGTGTGATAGATAGCTTTCATTTTGTATTCCTTAATGTAGCTGCCGATTACTGTATGCGCGTGTGATAGCTAGCTCTCAAATTTTTTGATATACTATAATAAAAGGAGGTTAACATAATGTGTGATAAACATGAAACGTATATGCAAGCTGCTATTGCCGAAGCGGAGAAGAATCTTCTTACAAATAATGGAGGTCCCTTTGGTGCAGTTATAGTTAAAGATGGAAAAATAATTGCTAGAGGACATAATGAGGTTCTGAAAAATAATGACCCTACCTGCCACGCAGAGATTCAAACTATTAGGGCTGCCTGTGAGGCTTTGGGAACATTCGATCTAAGTGGGTGTGAGCTTTACACCTCCTGTTATCCCTGCCCTATGTGCCTTTCTGCTACTATTTGGGCAAATATTAAGAAGGTTTATTATGGCAATACTGCTAAAGATGCTGCGGAGATTGGCTTCCGAGATGATTATATTTACGAGTTTATTGAAGGTAAATGTACCGATGGCAGAGTGATGGAACTTATTGAGTGTGACAGAGCCGCAGCAAATGTAACTTTTAAAAAATTCCATGCTAAAAATGATAAGACTATATACTGATTATGCGTAAGAATAGAAGTATCTAAAAATATCATGGCTTTAAGGTGTTAATGATTCTAGTTTTTTGATATAATAATCCTATGACTATAAAAGGAGGCCTAGCCTATGAAAATAGAATTCACCAAAATGCACGGTGCTGGTAATGACTATGTTTATGTGGACTGCACTAAGGAGGAGTTGCCAAATCCTGGTGCGATTTCTGAATATGTTAGCCACAGACGCTTTAGTATTGGTGCAGATGGTTTAATTATGATTTGCAAATCTGATGTTGCTGATTTTAAAATGCGAATGTTTAATGCAGACCGTAGCGAAGGCAAGATGTGCGGTAATGGTGTGCGTTGCGTTGCTAAATTTGTTTATGATAAAGGCTTGACTGACAAGGAATCCATAGAATTGGAGACTTTGTCTGGAATAAAGACCATTAATATGAAAATTGAGGAGGGTAAAGTTGTGAGTGCGAAAGTTGATATGGGAAAACCGATTTTTAGATGTAAGGATATTCCGATGATTAGTGACCACTTCATTTTTGTAGACCAAGGCTTAGTTTTGAGTGACAATTACGGTGAAGAAAAAGTGGTTTATAATGGTACTGCTATTTCCATGGGTAATCCTCACTTCGTAACCTTTGTTGATGATGTAGATAGCTTGAACTTGGAAGAATTAGGACCTCAATTTGAGCATCATATGCTTTTCCCTGAGGGTGTAAACACTGAATTTGTTGAAGTTATTGATAAGAATACTGTTAAGTATCGTGTTTGGGAACGTGGCAGTGGTGAAACCTGGGCCTGCGGAACCGGTGCTTGCGCTGTTTGCGTAGCTGCGGTACAAATTGGTAGAGCGGGTAAAAAAGGTGAACCCTTGACTGTAATTGCTAAAGGTGGCACTTTGCAAGTTACCTATGATAAAAATGACCATGTATATTTAGAAGGTGCTGCCGAAACTGCTTTTGAAGGCACTGTGGAAGTACCGGAAGAAGTTACTAAATAAATTTAATTTATATATTTTATTTTAATGGGGGATTTTTAAATGGCTTTAGTAAATGACAATTATTGTAATCTGAAAGAAACCTATCTTTTTGCGGATATTGCTCGCAAGGTAAATGCTTTTGCTGCTGCTAATCCGGATAAGAAAATTATTCGCTTGGGTATCGGCGACGTAACCAAACCGTTGGCTCCCTGCGTTGTAGAAGCTATGGAAAAAGCAGTTAAGGAAATGGGCGTGCAAGCTACCTTCCGTGGTTATGGTCCGGAACAAGGTTATGATTTCCTGCACGACGCTTTGGTTAAATACTATGCTTCCTTTGGCGTAGAGTTGGAAAGCGATGAAATCTTCATCAGCGATGGTGCTAAGAGTGACTGCGGTAACATTACCGATATCTTCAATAACGCTAACACCATCTTGATTCCTGACCCGGTTTATCCTGTTTACTTGGACACTAACATTATGTGCGGTCGCAAAGTTATCTATATGCAAGGAACTCCGGAAAATAACTTCCTGCCCATGCCGGACGATAATGTAAAAGCCGACGTTGTTTATCTTTGCTCTCCTAACAACCCTACTGGTGCTGCTTATTCCAAGGAACAATTGGAAGCTTGGGTTGCTTATGCACTGAAAAACGATGCGGTAATTCTGTATGATGCTGCTTATGAAGCATTCGTTTCTGACCCTGCAATTCCGCGTAGTATCTTTGTCGTTGAAGGCGCAAAAGAATGTGCCATCGAATTGTGCTCCTTGTCCAAAACCGCAGGCTTTACCGGAACCCGCTGTGGTTACACCGTTGTTCCCCACGCTTTGGTTCGCAAAACTGCAAGCGGCAAAGAAATGGAACTGAATAAAATGTGGCTTCGTCGCCAAACTACTAAGTTCAACGGCGTTCCCTATATCATACAACGTGGTGCAGAAGCTGTGTTTAGCGAAGAAGGTATTAAACAATGCCGCGAAAACATTGCTTACTACCAAGAAAACGCTCGCATCATGATGGAAGGCTTTGACAAATTGGGCATCAAGTATTTTGGTGGTGTGCATTCTCCCTACATTTGGCTGCAATGCCCCAATGGTATGACCAGCTGGGAATTCTTTGACTTCTTGCTGGAAAAACTGGCAGTAGTTGGTACTCCGGGTGTTGGCTTCGGTAGCATGGGTGAAGGCTACTTCCGCCTGACTGCTTTTGGTAGCCGCGAAAACACCATCGAAGCTATGAACAGAATTGTTGAAGGCTTGAAATAAAAGGAGACTTTTTAAATGAAAAAATTATTTTTGTTGGCTGCTATGGTGATGATGCTTGCCATCAGTTCTGTGTGCAGCGCTGCTAATGGTAAAATGCTTTCTGCTGAAGAAAAGCTTGTTAACGATTTCTTGAATGCTAAAAGCTATGGTGCAGTTACCTCCTTTATGGCTGACAATATGAAGAAAAGCATGACTGCTGATACCTACGCTAATTTCAAGGAACAAGTTGATAAAAACTTTGGCAAGCTGACCATGAGAAAATTGCGCATCGTACAAAAATTTGACGATGCTGATGTACTGGTATATCAAGCAATTTTTGAAAAGGTTCCTGCCGCTGAATATAGCTTTGTGTTTATGATTCAAAACGGTAAACCTATGCTGGAAAAATTCAGTTTGGCATTGCCTCCTAAACCCCAAGCAGAAGCGGCTCCCACAAAATAATACAAGCAAAATAAAAACTCCACGTCTTGCGGCGTGGAGTTTTTTGTGTTATTTAGATTTGTAATTGTTTTCTGCTATTTCTAAGGTAAGGAGCAAGTTTTTGATGGCAAGTTCATAACTATAATCGACATTTACGGGGAAGTGGCTAAAGTATCCTGCTTCCTCCTGATCAACAAAGCCATGTAGAATACTACGCCAAAAACGTTGGTAATCCATTTTCATCTCATTGGAGATTTGAAACATGTCTAAAACTTGCATAATGGGTTTGATAATTTGCTCTGCTTCTTCCTCAATAATTTTATTATTGTGAGAAATTGCAGGAAGAGTCATAACTATCTTATAAAGCTCACGATTTTCTTTGGCAAAGCGACGATAGGCGAGAGAAAGGGCTGTAACAGCTTCTTCTCTGGCTTTGCCATCAATAGCTTCTTTTTGCCATTGACCAAGTTGGTTGATAGCAGTTAAACAGATGGTAGTATTAACATCTTCCAAGCTATCAATATGATTGTATAGGGAAGATGGATTACAACCTAGGCTTTCAGCAAGTTCACGTATAGAAAAATTTTCGTAACCTTTTTCTCGTATGAAATTGATGGAAGCCTCAATAATTTTTTCTTTACTAAGACCTTTTCGTGCCATTAAATCACCTCATGCTGGGAACATATTTGGTATGAAATTATTATAGCACAAATTATCCTTGTTGTTGTGTTTTAGCTTGACATCGTATGGATAAAAGCCTATGATTAAACCAACACAGTTTGTTTCAAGAGGGATGTATTATGATTTTTGCAGCAATGCTTGCTTTAGGATTTTTAATTGGTTTGGTTGGAGCTGGTGGAGCAGGATTGACCATAACACTTTTGGCAGTAGGCTTTGGTGTTCCAATTCACACTGCTTTAGGTGTGGCACTGGCTTCTATGTCTTTTACAATGCTTTCCGGTACAATCAGCCACTTTTTAGCTGGTGATGTTATTTTAAAAATTGGTTTTATCACAGGTGCTTTTGGTATGATCGGTTCAGGGCTGGGGGTTTATACATCTACATATATTCCGGCACCATTACTTTCTTCCACTACGGGAATAATGCTTCTGCTTTCTACTATACTATTGTATTTTCAGCTGTTCCAACCGGATAAGCTCTTTGGCTTGGTAAAGGTAAATGTAGCTGAGGGCGAAGTAAGTAGTATAAGGTTTTTTCTTGGCGCGGCAGGAGTGGGCTTGTTTAATGGATTTTTATCAGGAGCCTTTGGGATTGGGGCAGCTGCTTTTATTCAAATCTGTTTGATGCTATTGTTTAGAATTTCCTTGTATCATGCCATTGGGACTACGATGATGATAATTTTGCCTGTCTCCATTGCTGGGGGCTTGGGACATTTACTGTCAGGACATTTAGATTCAAATATTTTTATCCAGACTTTGGGCGGATTAGTTATTGGCGCATTTGTTGGAGCTAAGTTTACTCGCCTGATTCCTAAAAATATTTTAAAGTATATTATTGTTTCTATGCCCCTGGTTGGAGGATTACTGCTGATACTTAGATAATTGGTTTGAAGCGCATATTTACTGCTGATGTCAAAATTGACACTGGCAAAATGATTGCTAAAATGACCGTTGATAGGTAAATAGGACAATCTTATATCCTCTAGTTCAAAACTCCACGTCTTGCGGCGTGGAGTTTTTCTTCGTATAGGCAGTTTATAGAATGTGATGGTAATGGTATAATTAGAGGAAAGCTACAAGGAAGTGCTTGTAAAAATTTACAAGGAGTAGATTAAAATGGCAGATAAATTTTTAGTTATAGATGGTAGCAGTTTGATTCACAGAGCATTCTTCGCACTGCCGCCCTTGATGAACCGTCAAGGCTTGCACACTGGTGCGGTGTATGGCTTCTGCAATATGCTGGTAAGATTGTTGGAGGATGTGCAGCCTAAGTACGTTGCCGTTGCTTTTGATAAATCTCGTAAAACCTTTAGGACAGAGCTGTACGCAGACTACAAAGGCCAGCGCAAGCCAACGCCTAGTGAGCTGTCCGAGCAGTTCCCCTTGGCGACAAAGGTTTTACAGGCGCTAAACATTGCAGTTTTAGAAATGGATAACTACGAGGCAGACGACATCATCGGAACTTTTGCAGTACACGCTCCTCAGGACGTGGAGGTTATCATTGTTACCGGTGATAGGGACGAGCTGCAGCTTTTGGACAAGCGTACCAAGGTTTACTATACCAAGCGTGGCATTAGCGACATTCAAATTTTTGACGAAGCAGAGTTCGCTGCTAACTACGAGGGCTTGGAGCCTAAGAAACTGATTGAGCTGAAAGGTTTGATGGGTGATACCTCTGATAATATTCCAGGTGTTCCCGGCGTTGGCCCTAAAACCGCTATGAAGCTGATCTTGGATTATGGCGATGTGGAAACTGTTTTGGAAAACATTGCCAACGTAAAGGGCAAGGCTTTGCAGGCGAAGCTGGAAGCCAACAAGGAATCTGCTCTGCTCAGTAAAAAGCTGGCAACCATTTTTACGGACGTACCTGTAGATTTGAATATGCAAGCATACCAGCTGCAAGAGATGAAGGACGAAGCACGTACCTTGCTCCAAGATTTAGAATTTAGAAATATGCACGATAGATTTGCCAGCGTTTTAGGCGGCGCAAAAGAAGAAGCTAATTTTGGGCTCTTTGGTGAATTTGTAGAGGAAGAAGTGCCTGTGCAAAAGCTTTTGGTGACGGAAGCAGAAGCCAAGGTTTTTTTTGAAAAGCTTGCCAAAAGCAAAGAGGTTACTGCCTTCGCCGCAAATGTCGGTGGCACTTTGCCAGAGCTGTATTTTACCAAGGCAGATATTTTTGTGGACGATACTGTTCATGTTTTGAATGAAACTAGCCAAGGCTGGCAATATTTTTACGATTGGCTTGCCAACGACAAGGCTTTGAAGGCGACCTGCGACAGCAAGGAAGTTTACAAGGTGTGCCTGTGTAAAGAAATTGAGACGACAGGCATTGTGGAAGACGTGGCTTTGGCGGCTTACCTTGATGACCCGGGCCACAGCTCCTACGCATTGCAGGATTTGGCGCACCGCTATCTGGTTGGCGCTAAATTGGAAGGCAGTGAGGCAGTTGCCGCATTGGTTAAGTCTTTGGGCGAATACTTGGAAGCTAAGCAACTGACTGATTTATATAAGAATTTGGAGCTGCCGGTGGCGAAGGTACTGGCGCAAATGGAATACAATGGCATCAAACCGGACATGGAACTTTTAAAGCAGCTTTCCGAAGATATGAACTTCCGCATTAGCAAGCTGGAAAAGACTGCCGTTGAACAGGCAGGGGAAGAATTCAATTTAAAATCTCCCAAACAGCTTGGTGTGGTGCTCTTTGAACATCTTGGCTTGCCCGTACTGAAGAAGACTAAAACAGGTTATTCTACTGATGTGAAGGTTTTGGAAGAACTGGAAGGCAAGCATCCCCTGATTACCACTATCTTGGAGCATCGTAAGCTGGCGAAACTGCAATCTACCTATTTAGATGGTTTGAAGCCTTTGAAGAACCCCAAGACCGGACGTATCCATACTCGTTTCCAACAAACGGTTACGGTTACAGGACGTCTTTCCAGCACTGACCCCAATATGCAAAATATTCCCACCCGCACCGAAGAGGGCAAGCAGATTCGTGAGATTTTTGTTCCCGGCGACGGCTACGATTATTTGATGAGCTGCGACTATTCTCAAGTGGAACTGCGCATCTTGGCTTGCATTGCTCAGGATGAAGTGATGTTGGAAGGCTTTAAGCATGATCAGGACGTACACGCTCGTACTGCGGCAGAAGTTTTTGGCGTGCCCTTGGAGAAGGTTACTCCCCAAATGCGTAGCAGGGCGAAGGCTGTAAACTTCGGCATCGTGTATGGCATCAGCGATTTTGGCTTGTCCCAACAGTTGAAGGTTGGTCGCGTTGAAGCGGCAGGCTATATTAAAAATTATCTGGAGCGCTACACCGGCGTGAAGCAATATATGGATAATATGATTGAGCTAGCGCGTAACCAAGGTTACGTTTCTACCTTGCTTGGTCGTAGACGTTATTTGCCGGACATCAAGCACAGCAATTATAATTTGCGTAGCTTTGCAGAGCGCACTGCTATCAATACTCCCATCCAAGGTACTGCGGCGGATATCATGAAGAACGCTATGATTAAGGTTGCGGCTGCCTTGAAGGAGGCTAGTTTGAAGAGCCGCATCCTTTTGCAAGTACACGACGAATTGGTACTGGAAGTACCGGAAGCTGAAAAGGAAGTTGCGGCAGAACTGGTGCGCAAGGCAATGGAAAGCGCCGCAGTTTTGGAAATTCCCCTGCTTGCTGACGTGAAGTTTGGCAAGAATTGGGCGCAGACAAAATAGGAGGTAACTATGCCGGAAATGCCAGAAGTGGAGCAGGTGCGTAAAACCCTTGCCCCGCGAATTACAGGTAAGAAGATTACTTCTGTGGAAGTATATTTAGATAGATTGGTGAAGCATCCCACAGTGGAAAAGTTTGTGGAAGGCTTGACCGGTAAAATAATTTTAGAGGTTGGTCGCAGGGGTAAGTACTTGGTGCTGCACACTGCGCCTAACCAAAAGCTCATCGTACATTTGCGTATGACCGGTGCCCTCATTGCTCAGGGCAGCGAGCAGGAAGCACCCCCTTATGCAAAAATTAAATTTACCTTGACTGACGGCGTGACCATGTGGTTTACGGATATCCGTACCTTTGGCACCTTGTACCTTGTAACCGATGACGATGCCTATATCGCTGGTTACGAAACTTTGGGACCGGAGCCTTTGAGCGTAGGCTTCAGCTCAGAATATTTACAGCCTTTGGCGAAGAAGGCACGCAAGCCCATTAAGACCTTTATCTTGGACCAGAAGGTTATTGCCGGCTTGGGGAACATCTACGCTGATGAATGTTTGGCGTTAAGCGGTATTAACCCCTTGCGTTTGGCTAACACCTTGGACGAGGAAGAGATTAAGGTGCTGTGCGAAGCAATCAATGCAGTAATCGCCCAAGGCATTAAGAACCGCGGTACAACCTTTCGTGATTATAAGGACGGCGAGGGCAAAAGCGGTGAGAACCAAAAATATTTGCTGGTATATGGACGTGGTGGCAAGCCTTGCACCAAATGTGGCGAGCCTTTGGCGACAGCGAAGGTTGGCGGCAGGGGAACTGTGTACTGCCAGCATTGTCAAAAATAGGAGAAGCATATGAAGATTATTGGGTTAACAGGTGGTATTGCTTCCGGTAAAAGTACTGTGGCGGCGGAGCTGCGCAAGCAAAACGTACCCGTCTTTGATGCGGATGAAGTTAGCCGCAACGCAGTGGTGAAGGGCAGCAAAGGTCTTGCCCTTGTAGCAGAAGCCTTTGGCGCAGAATACCTAACCGCTGACGGCGAAATGGATAGGGCAAAAATTTCTCAGCTGGTTTTTAGCGACAAGGAAGCTTTGAAAACCTTGGAAGGCATTTTGCACAAGATTGTGTGGGATGAAGCAGAAGCCTTCTTGGTAGAAGCAAAAGATAAAAATGAAAAGCTTGCCGTTTTGGACGTACCTCTTTTGATTGAATGCAAATGGCACGAAAGAGTGGATAGCGTGTGGCTGGTGGCAGTTTCTAAAGAACAACAGATTAAGCGCGCCATGATTCGTAGCGGTATGACGGAAGAAGAAGTAAAGGCACGTATTGCGGCTCAGATGTCTTTAGAAGACAAGAAGAAATTTGCGGACGTAGTGCTGGATAACAGTGGAAGTCTTGACGCAACCTTGGAGCAGGTGCATAAGGAGCTGGCGAACGTGTTGGCGTAAAGATGCTTTGCCAAGGGAAAATTTCTTAAAAAGTTATTGACACATAATTATTGATGTGCTATTATAACTATGTTGCTTGTAAGGCAAGCTAATTGAATATGCGGTAGTGGCGGAACGGCAGACGCGCTAGCCTCAGGAGCTAGTGGGGGCAACCCCGTGGAGGTTCAAGTCCTCTCTACCGCACCAATTAACCAAAGTACGCGGTTGTGGTGGAACGGCAGACACGCTGCTTTGAGGGGGCAGTGGGAGAAATCCCGTGTGGGTTCAAATCCCACCAACCGCACCAATTCATTCCCTGAGAATGGCTTGGTTCCTCGACTTTTGAGACCTAAGAGTTTTACTCTTGGGTCTTTTTTTGTTGTCTTTTTAGCTGTGTTTGGTCTTGTACCAACGCTAACCCGCTCTAAAAATGTTTTTTAGACTTCAAGCAATAAGTGTTCAAAAGCACTGCTCTCAGGCGATAGTGTTTCTAAATGTCCCTTGCAAGGTGGTGAAGCACAAAAATAATTGTGAAATATTTGTGAACAAAATTTAGAAAGGTAACACAAGAGTATGCACTTTGATTATTGCAGAAAAATTTTTATGCAGAGAAGTTTTGCAATGAATTTGTCAATCAATACCACAAATTCCTATGAGGTAACTCTAAGGACTTTTAGGAAATTCTTAGCAGACCAAAAGAAACTGGAAGACCTGCGAGGACTACAAGCAGAAGACTTAAGAGCTTTCTTCATAGTTGCATCCGAAACAATGAACGGAGAAACGAGGCAGGGAGTTTATAGAAGATTAAATACTTTCTTCAATTTCTTAGTCAAAGATAAAAAGCTGATAGAAAATCCCCTAAGCAACGTGGAGAAGCCTAAGAGGTCAAAGAGGATAATTCAGTCTTTCAACAGCTCCGAGGTTTCAAAGATGTTGACAGCATACGATGTTGATACATTCATAGGCAGGAGAAATTATACAATTCTTTCCCTGCTCTTAGCGACTGGTCTAAGACGTTCCGAATATATCAGCTTAAAAATGTATGATGTAGACCTGTCCAACGACTTTATCCGTGTTATAGGCAAAGGTGATAAAGAAAGAATAGTACCGATTGGAAAAGCTCTGTCTTTAATTCTACGCAAATACGTTAAAGCTCGTAAGGAATACCTAAAAGGCTACTCAGATACACCTTATTTCATTATCAGCAAATACAGAAAAGGTCTTAGCAAAGATGGAAGCAATAGTATTTTCAGTACCTTAAGGAAAGAACTTAAACTGACAGGTAAAAGGTTTTCAGCTCACACTTGGAGGCATACCTTTGCAAAGGCTTTCCTGCTAAATGGTGGCGATGTTTTTACATTGCAGGAGCTTTTAGGACACGAGGACGTAGAGACCACAAAGGTTTATGTAGACCTTGCGGACAATGACAAGGCGGTTCAAAACAACAAATACAACCCTTTAGACAATACTAAATGGCAATACTACTAATAAAAGAAAGACGAGGTAATTTATTATGGCTATCAATTCTAAATATTTATATATCACTGGCAACTATCAAATCATTACTAACATCAATGGTGTAGATGTTCCCCAGTACCCTTATAAGTACAAAGAACTTCCTTTGCTATTGTCTAATGTCCACTCCATGGATGAACTGGAAGACCTTGCAGGAGTTATTGAAAATGCTTGCTATAAGTTTCTTAAAGACAACCAAGGTTTTAATGAACAAGGTGGTCTGACTGATGTAGGTCTTGCTTTTGTTGAAAGCTCTGGCTCGCCTAATAATCTTTTTAATTATGGAGCAAGTCTTTTCTATACTGATTTTGATAAAGTCAAAGCTACTAAGTTTAAATTTTCCAATCCTGCTCTTTATCAGCTTATGTTCAAGCCATTACAGTTAGGAGAAGATATAGTTCTGGTAATACCTAAAGACCACAGTCAGCTCCTGCTTATAAATGAGAACTGGGATATTGACAACAGTAGAACAGTAGGAACACAAGAGGTTATTGATGTTACCGAATGTATCTACAAGGAACTCCAAAGAAAGTACGGTATAAGGTTTGATAAAGACAACAATTTTAAACACTTCTTTAATACTTTATACATTAACCATAATTTAGATATGTCTAAAACCTTAGGAGCTTTGCAGGACTTCCTTGCAGGTGTCTTGTGGGAATTTGATGACGGAAAAGACACAATGACAATAAAGGTGATAAAAAACGCTGAGGAGCTTATTGGTGCAGGAGATTTCTGAAGGTTTGTAGAAAGATAGAAACACGGAAAGTAGAAAGCGGTGATGTTTTTTGAGTAAAGATGAAAGCGATATTTTATTTATAGTGTTATGCTTTGTTGTTTATTTATGGTTTGGAAGTACTGGCTTATCAATTTTAGTAGTGCTTTGTTTAGGTGTAGGAGGGTTGTTGCTCCCCACCCTTACAGCAGGTGCTTTAATGACAGGTGCTTTAAAAGGTGGTTATTTTCATTTCACGCCTGCTTTTGGTGTTTTTCTACTGATTTTGTCATATCTAATATATAAATGGTTTAAGAAATAGAGTTAAGACCCTTTGCGTTATCGCAGGGGGTCTCTTTTTATGTCTTATGATAAATACAAGGGAGGAAACAATAGGAACAGGGGGGGGGAGTTTTTGTCGGCTCAATCGTTTTTTGCAGGTAGCTTTAAGACAGAGTAAAGAAGAAAGGTAAAGTTTTATTATTACAGATTAAATATAAAAGACAAAAGCAAAAGGTTTTCCTGCTTGTAATGAATAATGTCTACTATAATTATCAACAATACCATCTGCATTTCTTTGTCTTATTTCTCCCTCTATGTCTTTTTTTTAAAGAGAACATTGTAAGATGTTTCTTTATGAAGCCATTTCCTACAAATGTAAATAAATAGGGATATACAAAATACTAAGACTTTACTTCTCTTGTGTTCTGTATACCCCTATTTGTATTTATTTAATCGCTAATAGTAGCGTTAAGTTACTTCTTTCTTTGTCCCCTTAAAGAATTCTGTCTGATGTAAAATAGTGTTGTCTTAACGCTATTTGTGCTTACAACTTTCTTATAACAGTTTCTTCTGTTTCTCTTTACCCTTATATATTATAAAGGAGAAGTGCCTTAGAGCCGCACGTAGAGCCATTCTTTTCAAAAATACGACGCAAAAAATGCGTCTAAATTTCACAAGTGGACAAGTCCATGGAGCTGTCCAGTCATTTCTTTATCCACTCTTTAAAGTCTTTAAGTAGCTCAAAGGCAGGGATAAAGACAACAACTTTCTTCTCCTCTTTCGTACGAATATTAGACCGCCACACAAATTGTATCAGCTCCGACAAGGCTAAAGCTCTTTCGTCAATAATAACACCTTTAGAACGTAGAAAATTCTTAACTTTAACATTAGCGAAGCGGTGAACAAAGTAACCTACAAGACAGCAGTCATTTAATTCATTGGTAGCTTTAAGATTGCAAGGTCTCCACCTTTTCTTACTAATATTTCTGTCATAGGTAAAGAATTTTTCATAACCTTTGTAGCAAGTCCAAAAGTATTTACTTCTGTCTTTCTTAGGCAGGAGCTTACAAAGTTTCCTAAATTCGTACTTCATCTGTACAGCGTCCTTTGTCCCTTTTGTCTGTTCTTTAATGTTGTATTGATACCAGTTTTTAGAACAATTTATTTTGTTATCAGAAAGACCACAAGGAAATAAAAGGTCAAGTTTAGGAGGCTTTAAAGAACAATATCCGTCTTTAATCTTTCCGCCTTCCAAATGTTTCCATACAACATCAATTTTATAGAAGTCGCAGTAATACTTTAGAAAGCTCTCCTGCATACGATAAGAGCAGACAAGGACAGAAGCGAAGCTCTTCCACGTCTTCCGCTTAGTGCATTGGATAATGGTCTCTCCGTATTGATAGAGGTCGTAAAGCTCTAAGCGTTCCCTAAGGTCATCAAAGATACCAGCAGTCTTAAACTGTTTAGTGTTGTAATAATGGTCATCGTCCCAACTCATTCGTCCGTCAATATCAACAGTTATCAAAGCACTTTCCATAAGCAGTCTATAATCTTGTGAACTGTATCTCTCAATGATGTTAGGACAGTCAGCATTTCTTCTTTGACTACTTCCGACAAGATTTCTCAACACGCTTATTTCTTCATCTACAATTAGATTATAGCCTTTAAGTAGCTCTAAGGTTTCAGCAGTAAACAAATCAAAAAGAGCGTGGGTGCAACATATATTCTTTTCGTCTGCAAGCAGGAGCAGTATTTCCTTTGACTTCTTTCCTAAAGGCTGTACGCAAGTAGTGCATTTACAAATGCGGTCTACTTCTGTTTTAAATGGGGTAACTACAAGCCAACGCTCAAAAGGATTTGAGTTTATAAAGTCAATAATAGCGGTGGTCTTTCCGTAGCCGGTAGGAGCGTCAAGAAATGCAAAGGTTAAAGGTTTAATGTTGTTTGTTGTCATAGTTTTAATTCTCCAATCTTTAAAATTTTAAATACCAAGTAATAAGCACAAGAGAACGCCCAAGGTAAAGCTAAGTTATGAGAAAGGAGGAACGCTTTACGTTGGACGCTCAAAAATGCTCACAAATTGGAGACAAGGAAAAGCTGACAATTCTTTTCCTCTTGTATGTGGCACGATTGGCGAATGGTCTTATATGACACAAATGGTAGGAATTAAAATGATTATAGAAAGAGCTTAAAAGGACGTAAGGAAACATAAGGACAGAGTAAATAAAAACGCTCACGAGTCAAATAGAGAAGACTTTAGAGCTATTATTAGAGTAGAAAAGGATAAAATATACAAGGTGGACAGCTCCATGGAAGGGTGTCTACGTCCTTTTGGAGCCTTTCGTTGGCTTGGCGTTCCTTCTTGAGTTGCAAGGCGAGGTTTATGAGGGTGTCAGGGTTCAGCAGGGCTTCTTCCACCTTGTCAGGTGTTAAGTAGCCTCCGTGCTTGCGGATGCTTGGGAGAACTTCTGAGGTGACCCAGCGTTTGAACTGGCGAGCTTGAGGGAGCTTGGAACGGAGTACAAGGGAGTAAAGACCGCTCTCGTTGATGATGACAGTCTCCTTTTCACCAAACTGGGTGCCGATTTGGCACCTACCTTTATCTTCTAAATCAACGTGTTTTTTCAAGGTGTTAACTGTGTCTTTATAGCCCAATGTCTCCGCTACGTCCTTACCGACAAACCAAGGTTCTCCATCCTTCATTACTACACGGACAAAGCCAAAGTCAGGATGATTGAAGACTTCAAAAGGGTTAGAGGTAATTTGTGTATCAGTTGCGTTGATGATTTGGTTAATTTTTGTAGTCATAATAAATTGTTACTTATTGCTACCTTAGAAGCCAAAAGACCACAAGAGTTTCCCCCTGTGGTCTCCATTCACTCCTCTATTTATTTATAACCTTGCTCCTGCTCCCAACGCTTAACCAGTTTATAAAATGTACTTTTAGGTAGTTTCTCACGTCTCATAAACTCGACAGCAGTTATTTTCCCTCTTTTCCACTCAATATAATTAGATTCAAAGGTTTCTCCTGTAGTCGCTTTAGGTCTTCCATAAACGCGACCTTCCGCAAGAGCAAGCTCTATTCCCTCCTGTTGTCTTTGTCTTATGGTTGCTCTTTCTAACTCCGCCAATGCTCCGAAGACAGTCAGCATAAATTTTCCCTGCGGTGTCGATGTGTCTACATTTTCCTTTAGGGAAACAAAAGCAACGCCTTTAGTATGTAAAGTATCTAAAATGGTGATAAAGTCTTTTGTGGAACGTGCAAGTCTACTGATACTTTCGACTATAACAACATCCCCTGCACGAATATAATCAAGCATTGCATTGAGCTGTGGGCGACCTTTAACATTCTTACCACTCACCTTTTCTTCAAAGATTTTGTCTACCTTAATGCTCTTGTCAGATAATAGAGCGTGTTGTCTCCCTGTATTCTGTTCTTCTGTTGATACTCTGATGTAAACGATATTAGCCATATTCTTTACCTACTTTCTTTGTATGATTGTTTTGACGATGTTGTCTCTATTTCTAAAATAAGCGTAGTGTCTCCAAAAGTCAAGAGAAAAATATAGACGTCCATAAAATCATTAAAGAACTTTTAGGGAAGTCTTAGAACTACTTTATAAACATATCCCTAAAACTATACTTTTAGAAACGCTTTTGAGACTTCCAGTAAAGAGTTAAAATAAAACAGGAGCAGACCAAAGGTAGAAGCGAAAAGCAATATTTTAATAGTAGATGTTAGCGGTGCTTTGCCTTGTCCTTATGAATGAAGACAGTAGGAACTGGAGTAGCAGACAGGGAACGACAGGAGCGTGTAGGAACGCAGGGGTACAGGGGGAATGTGCGGTAAATATAAAATAATATATAGGCTATCAAAAATTTTATCCAAAATCACTTTAGAGACGGTATTGACAAAATAAAATATCAAACCTATAATGTACGCAGTCACACTACTCTCTTGGAGCAGTGCTTTTGACAGAAACACTTTTTATGAACTCTTAAGGTCAAACAAAAGGAGTAATGTGTCGTGACAAGTCCTCTCTACCGCACCAATTAACCAAAGTACGCGGTTGTGGTGGAACGGCAGACACGCTGCTTTGAGGGGGCAGTGGGAGAAATCCCGTGTGGGTTCAAATCCCACCAACCGCACCAATTACCTCTCAAGAAATAAAGGCTTAGGACATTGTCCTAGGTCTTTTTTGTTTTTGTGTTGGATGCGGTTTTTTGAATGAAAATAGTTGGATTTTTGACAGGCTTGTTTTGATGTGATAATCTTATTTTAGAAATAGTTTGTATAGAACGGCAGAAAGGAGACCAATATGTGCAATTTAACAACAATTGATGTTAACAACAAAAAAATAATGGTTGCGGATATAAAGAAAGATTATATTTTGAATATTATCCAATCTGTTAAGCTGTGTGACGCAATAAAAAGAGTAGTGCTATTTGGCTCCAGTACCGGAAACAATTGTAGGGAACAGTCAGATATAGACATTGCCGTTTTTGGAGATAAGACTAAGGCACAGATGTTTAAGTCTAAAGATTATAGGGCTTTTGTTGACGCTGTCTGTGGCTTTGGTGATTTGCAAGACTATGATATTTTATATTTTGGCAGAGAGGCCAAATATACTTCTGCGATTATGAACGATATTGATGACGGTGTAGTGTTGTACGAAAGAGGTTAGTATGGATTTAAACATGGCTTTAATAAAAGCTGATATCTTGATGGCGAAGCAGGGAATAAGGTTGTTTGAGCAGAATGGTATCAGAGAAATAAAGAATATGACTGCCTATCATTTACAACAAGCTGCTGAGAAGCTTATTAAGATACAGATTTATCGTTCTGGTGTTGAATATAATAACAAGCAACTTTACATTCACAACTTGGTAAGTTTGATTAGATATGCAAAATCTTTAGGAATTGAAATCTTAATTCCTAAAGAAATAGATGAAAATGCATTGGATATTACTGATTGGGAAGCAGGTAGTCGTTACGATTTACACTTTTCCATTAGAATAGATAAGCTAAAGAAAATTTATAGTGTGATATGGAAGTGGTATGAGGCAGTTTATGCCAAGGGTATTAGATAATGTGTTCAAATCCCGGCAACCGTATTAATTACCTCTCAAGAAATAAAGGCCTAGGACATTGTCCTAGGTCTTTTTTTGTTTGGGGCTGTGTTTTTTAGTGTTATAATATAGTTGAAGAAGTTATTTTGTATGGGAAATCTATAAATTTTTGGTATATGATATTGTTTCTATATAAAATACTATGTGAGGAGTGAAGAATTATGAAGTCGATTCCTAAAATATTAGAAACACCAAGAATTAATTTAAAAATAATACCTTTTAATGCTGATAGAGAATATACTGATAATGGAATGAGAAGGGGATTGCTATGTGCAGAATGGGATAATTCTACTAATAGGAAAGAAAAAATTGTAGCGATAGGAATTAACCCAAGTACGGCTCACAATGGGAAATCTGATACAACTATAACGAAGCTTTGTAGATTTCTTGACATGCATGGATTCAATAATTTAATTATGCTTAATTTGTATGAAGATGTATCATCTGTTCAGTTAAAGGGCTCTAAAGTAGCAACTGATTTTAGTACAAAAAGGGAAGCTTTCGATGAAGCTGATATTATACTTATTGTTTGGGGATTTGATGACAAGAAAGATCTGAGAGAATTAAAGAATAGTGCTCTTGAAGTATTAGAAGATTACGATGATAAATTATATTGCATAGCAACTGATAGTGGCAAATTTCCTGCACACCCAAGTAGAATGCACTACGATTGGAATATTATAAAGATGAATGATAGACCAGAGTGGAAACATCTAGTTGTCCATCGCAATATGTATGGGCCCTCATGTGAGGTTGCAAGTGCAAATAATGAAGGTGATTTTAAGATTTATTGCCACAGAGAACATAAAATTTGTCGCCCCAAAAATTGTAATAAATGTAAGTTTTTTGGCGGGAGTGAAATGGGAAAAGGCATAAGTTGTGTTTGGGAAGAGTCTTATGAAGATATAAGAGGTGGTGAACATATAGTTCCTCATGATGAGGCTTATATGGAATTTCAAAGGGTAGAAAATCCAGATTTATATAAGAAAATGCAGAAAATGATTGAAGATGGGGAGTTAGATTTGTGTAAGGCTTGGCAGGATTTAGACTAATATTTCAAGGAGGTTTCATCATGGCTAAAAAGGTTTTGATTTTATCAGGTAGTCCTCGTAAAAATGGTAACTCTGATTTATTGTGCAATGAATTTATGCGTGGTGCTTTGGAAAGCGGCAATGAGGTTACTAAAATTCGTGTCGCTGAAAAGAGAATTGCTCCTTGTATAGGCTGTTACTACTGCACAAAAAATAATGGTGCTTGTGCAATTAAGGATGATATGGCAGAAGTATTGCAAGCCATCATTGATACTGACGTAATCGTCTTGGCAAGTCCTGTGTACTTCTACTCAATTTCTTCCCAGTTGAAGGCGCTCATCGACAGAACCGTTGCACGCTGGCTGGAAGTCAAGAACAAAGAATTTTACTACATAGCTACCTGTGCTGAAGCAGAAATGGAAGCTGTGGGGACAACCTTTGCCTGCTTCCGCGGTTATGCTGATTGTGTGGAAGGTGCTGTGGAAAAAGGTACAATTGCCGGAATTGGTGTTTATGAACTGGGGGCAGTTAAGGATACTGAATATATGAAGCTTGCCTACGAAATGGGTAAGGGTGTGTAAGAAAATTTTTGGTTGGACAAAACAAGGTATTTCTAATTAAGTATTTCCAGGAGGTACTAGTATGAAGGTTTTATTAATTAACGGTAGCCCCAAGGCTAATGGTAATACTGCTATTGCTTTAAATGAAATGATAAAGGTTTTTGCTGCAGAAGGCGTAGAAACTGAATTGATACAGGTTGGCAATAAAAATATTAGAGGCTGTATTGCTTGTGGTAAGTGCTTTGAGATTGGCAAGTGCGTATTTGATGATTTGGTAAATGAAGTTGCTCCTAAGTTTGAAGCTTGTGACGGTATTGTTGTAGGCAGTCCTGTTTATTACGCTTCTGCCAATGCAACCTTAGTTGCGTTCCTACAACGCTTGTTCTTTAGTGCAAGGTTTAATAAAACAATGAAGGTCGGTGCTTCTGTAGTTGCTGCAAGGCGTGGGGGCTTGGCTTCCGCTTTTGATGAGCTCAATAAATTTTTTGCTATCAGCGGTATGCCCATTGCGTCTAGCCAATATTGGAACAGTATTCATGGTCTGGAACCGGGCGAAGCCTTGCAGGACGAAGAAGGCTTGCAGACAATGCGTACCCTAGCTCGCAATATGACTTTCTTGATGAAGAGTATTGCTCTTGGTAAAGAAAAGTATGGTTTGCCTGAAAAAGAAATGGGTACATTTACTAACTTCATTAGATAATGTTGAAATAATTTGATGCACAACGGAGGCTGTTATGAAATCCATTATTCTGTCCTGTCCAACTTTAAGAGGTGAGCTGCTGGCGGCGCTTGACGAACACAACGCAGATATTCCCGTACATTTTATGCCTTATGAATTACATGGCGATATTAAATATTTGCACGAGTATGTGCAAAAGATGATTGATAGCTTTGGCAATGTAGATAGAATTTATATTTGTACTACCGGCTGTGGCGGTGGAACCATTGGCTTGAAGGCGACGACTGCGGAATTAGTACTGCCCCGCACCCGCGATTGCTTGGATATCTTACTTTCCGGTGACGATTTAAAGCGTGATGATAGACGTAATCTGCGTGGTATTTACTACACTGCAAGTTGGATGGATTTTTCCAAGAACAGTGAGATTGATGTAGAAAAGCTGATTGCCAAACGTGGGCAAGAGGAGGCAGAGGCTTTCCTGCGCAAGCTATACAATGGGTTCAAAGATTTTTATATTATTGACACTGGTTGCTACGATGTGGAAGAAGTCCGCAACTATCTCGCACCACTGATGAAAATTTTAGGGACGGAGATTAAAGAACTTAAAGGCGAATACAAAATCCTCCACAAGATGGTTACTCACCAAGTTGACCAAGATTTTGTGATTGTTCCAAAGGGTGAAGCGGTGCAGGCAGGTTCTTTTATGCCCAATAAGTAGCAGGAAGAAAGGGCACTGGTATAGAATATAGGCTTAGATTAAATTTTGGAGGTATGCTTTATGTTAATGGCTACTACTGCTACCGTTCAAGGTAGAGAAATTGTTGAATACAAGGGTTTAGTTTTTGGTGAAGTTGTTTCCGGCGTAAATATTTTCAAGGATATGTTCTCCGGTATTAGGGACGTAATCGGTGGACGTAGCGGTGCTTACGAAGGTGAAATTGAAGAAGCTCGCGATAAAGCCTTGAACGAAATGGCGAAGCGCGCAGAAAAAATGGGCGCTAACGCAATCATCGGCATTGACGTTGATTATGAAGTGCTTGGTAAGGAAAATGGGATGTTGATGGTGTCTGTTTCTGGCACTGCTGTTGTTGTTAGATAAAATCGCCATAAGCACCATCTAACTTTGTTGAAACAGTGATTGCTTGCTCGACGTACCTTCGCCATCGCGGCACAATCTTGTTTCGCCTCGTTATATGGCACTTCTGACGATTTTTGTGAGATTGGTATAAAAATCAAAAAGCCTGCTCTTTTGAGCAGGCTTTTGTGCATTATGGAACTTACCAAGTGAAGTATGTATAAATACTAAAAATTGTAAGGATGATAATTTCGCAAATGGCGATGGGCTTCAAGGATTGGAAGAAGTTGGATTTAAAGTAATCAACTGTTACTACAAGGCACATATGAGTTGGAGTAAGCATTTGACCTGCTACGCCAAAAGCCATGGCAACACCTGCCAAGTTCAAACTGCCTGTTTGCATTGCTGCAACGATGGGCATTACAATGGCAACGTGACCTTGACTCATACCGGTTAAGACCCCAATGATGAGAGAAACGCAAGCTATGATTACCGGGACTGGCAAGGGAGAACTGCGGAAAGCAACAACAATTTCGTTCAACACGTTAGTAACAGTCAAAATTTGGATGAAGTACAAGATGCACAGAACGTTCATGAACATTTTGTAATCGCAAGCGCCAAGGATAACTTCCTTCAGATTTACATAGCGACCAGTAAAGCGTAGGACGAAGAACATTCCAGCAGTAACAACCCCCATGGAAAGGGAGGCGTTAAAATCAAAGAGCACTACTAAAAGGAAGGTAATGATTACGGGAGCGAGGGACAAAATTAAATCCATCTTATTTTTGCCTGCTTCTGCATCGTTGGCAGAAGCCTTTTTTGTTACGTCAAGCTTGATGGGACGAATCAGTACGAACCAGCCTGTGCTGAACGCCAAGATGGTAAGCCAGAAAAGATGCTTGATAAATTCGCTGAAAGGAACGCCTGCAATACTGCAGGCCATAATCATACCGGGAATGATGGGGCTGGAAAATTCAAAGATGTGACGGAACCAAAAGTTGATTGCCGCCTTATGCTCTTGGGTAATGTTGATGTCCTTACTTGCTTCTTCTACGATGGGAGCAGAGAAGCGGGCGCCACCCAAAGAGGGAAGCAAGCCTAAGAAAGCAGGCATTACTGCAAGGGTGAACTTGGCACTGGAAAAGATGCGTTGCAAAGCTTTAACCATACCCTCTAAGGCACCACTGGTTCGCAATTGAATCTCCAGGCACATTACAAAATATAAGGCGAGAATAATATCATAGGTGCGACTGAGGGAGAGGGTTTCCGTAAAGGCGCGGAGCAAGTAGGAAGGCTCCGGAGTTTTAACAATCCAGATGAGCAAGCCCCCTGCCAGCATACAGGGGCCAATGGGAATTTGACGGCGCAGAAGAAAAATGATTAGCGCCATGGTAATAGTCAAAAGAAGAAATATATTCATCAAGGATACCTCGCTTAGAAAAGGAAATGATTTTTAATTATACAGCATTGTGTGATATTTGCATAATGTTTTGTATAAAATACTTATCTATTTTTTGTAATGGGGTTATAATGTAAATAGCGAAACACATTGGAGGGCAGAGCTATGCGTATTGATAAATTGTCTTTGCAAAACTTTCGTTGTTATGATGAATTAGAAATTGAATTTGATAAAAATATGACTGTTATCGTTGGTGAAAACGGTAAGGGTAAAACTGCAATCTTAGATGCTTTGGCGATTTCCTTGGAGCCCTACCTGCGTGCCTTTGGTTGTAAAGGTCGCAATATGGGCGAGCGTGATGTGCGCCGCATTAAGGATGCGGGGGA
>JAFTMR010000078.1 GCA_017452325.1 Phascolarctobacterium sp.
AGCTGTCAGCGTAGCTGACTGAAGGGGGATTTGTAATTAAGGTTATATTGCTTCTTAGAAAGAAGCTTTGTAATAAATAAATTTTTAAGGAAAGAGGCGTATTTATATGTCTAAGAAAATGCTGAAAAGAAGCTTGGCACTGGGCGCATTAATGGCGTTTGTTATTACTGGTAGTGCTATGGCGGCGGACTCGAACAAAGCTGGCAGTGTTATTGATCCTAAAGGTGCAACAATTGAATACGAAAGTCTGGATCCTATTGTTAATACACATAAAGATGGATATGGTGTACAAGGTACGGGTAAATTAATTGTTGCTAGCGAACTAAACATTACTAGCGGTGATAATGCTATTTATGGTAAAAATGGAACCCTTACAGTAGATGCTCTTAGAATTGTGATTGATGCTAATGGTTCACCGGATGATCCTGCTAATGGTTTGTTTGTAGATAGTTGTGATTTGGCGGTCAATACTAATTATTTGAAAATTGATTCTGAGGGTCATGGCATTAATTCTGGTGCACAAGCTGGTAATAGCATAATTATTAACAATAGCGGTAATAATAGCGCTGTTGTTAATATTATAGCTGGGGAAAATGCAGTTTATGCTCATAAAATTGGTGTAGCGGATGCATCTGGCAATGGTAACAAAATTGAAATTAATGCTAAAGATGTAACTTTAGCTTCTACTAGTTTCTTTAATGATGATGATGCAACAACTAAAGGTTTTGCAATTAATGCTGCAAGTAAAAATAGTGCTGTTGTAATCAATGCAACTGGAAAAGTTGATTTAGACGGTAAAAATGGTGCGATTAAAGCTACCAACAATAGTACTGTTAATTTAACTGGTGATAGCATTGATATCGATGTAGTTGCAGATGATAAATACGATAAAGATTACATTGACGCCGTACGTGCTGGTATCAGTAATGAACGCACTGATAACAATGGTACAGTAAATTTGACCGCTACTAAAAATATTGATATCGATATTACTGGTAAATGGGTAAATGGTATTATTGCAAGAGGTCAATATGGTAGGGGCTATGGTGATCCTAGTCAAAATGGACAAGGCGGTATCGTAAATGTAAATGCTGAAGATCTTAATATCACTGCAAGTGGTACTGGTACTGGTAGTGGTACTGGTATTTGGGCTTCAAATGGTACTACTCAAGCCAATGGTGAAAAAGTAGCAACTATCAATATTAATGCTACTAACACTAACATTAAAGCTTCTCATTTCGGTATTAGTAATCAATCTCAAGGTATTATTAATATTAAAAACAATTTAACTGTTACTGCACCTGTTGTATTAGAGACTAGAGGTAATGCTGTTACTAATATTAATACTGATGGAAAAGGCGTTGTTAATTTAACTGGTGATATTTTATTTGATTATGCAACAAATTCAGGAACTACAATAGACGCAGATGTTAATCTTGTTTTAGTTGAGGGTTCTAAATTCGAAGGTAAAATATATAAAGATATTTCTGCAATGACTGAGGAGCAAAAAGCTAATCAGACATTGACTACTGTTGATGGCATGAAACTTGGTATGTCTGACGGAGCAACTTGGACTGTAACTGGTGATAGCTTTGTTAATACTTTGAATGGTAATGGTGGCATTATTGAGCTTATGGAAGTAACTGATAATGACGCTACGAGACTTGCTAAAGTAGACATTCTGACTGCGGACAATAGTAAAAATTTAACTGTTCAACAAGCTGGTGTAACCGCTGATGACTTTACTACCAAAGAAGCACAGGAAGCACAAATGGAAGCGTTAGCTTCTGCTGTGACTGTTACTAGTGAAGATAGTGCTCCTGTTACGGCTGCAGATACTTTACTCATTGCAGAAGGTGCAGTTGTTGGTGCAGTAACTGCTTCTGTTGATGAAAATGGCAATGTTGGTAAAGTAGTGGAAGCTACCAACACTACCAACCAAGCTATCGGTGAAGCTGCTGTTGCATTGAAATCTCATTGGCGTGCTCACATGAACGATATGAATAAACGTATGGGTGAACTGCGCAATGCTAACGGCGAAACCGGTGTTTGGACGCGTATGGTTCGTGGCGAAACCGAATTTGAAGGTGCTAAAGCTCAATATAACCAATACCAATTGGGCTATGACGAAAAACTCAGCGTTGATAAGCGTTGGACTGTTGGTGCAGCTGTAACCTTTGCAGAAGGTGAAGGCAGCTTTGGTAAGGGTACTACTGAAGATGATAGCACTGCATTTGCAATCTATGGTAGTAAGTTGAACAACGATGGCACTTTCGTTGATTTGATTGCTCGTTATGCTCGTATGGAAAGTGACGTTACTTCTGTAACTGGTAAGACTGCTGATTACTGTACTAATGGCTATAGCGTGAGTGCTGAATTTGGTAAACGTATCCAACAAGGTAATGGCTTGTGGATTGAACCGCAAGTTGAATTGACTTATGGTTCTGTGGACAGTGCTGAATATGTACTCGATGGCAAAAACGTACAAGTTGGCGATATGGATTCCTTGATTGGTCGTGTAGGCTTCCGTCTGGGCAAAGATATTAAAGAAGGTAATGTTTATGCACGTGCATCCTACCTCTATGACTTTGATGGCGAAACTGAAACTGCATTCTCTAATGCTGCTGGTTTGACTAGAACTATTGAAGAAGACCTTGGTGGCGACTGGTGGGAAGTTGGCGTAGGTGCTAACATTAACTTGTCCAAAGCAACCTACATCTATGCTGATGTTGAAAAGACCTTTGGTGGCGAAGTAGACACCAACTGGCAATGGAACCTGGGCGTACGCTACAGCTTCTAATAAGTTAGGTTCATAACTTGATATAACCCTTAACAAAAGTACAAAGGCTCTCGCTCGTAATGGGCGAGAGCCTTTATGCTTTGTAGTTACTAACGATTCACAAGTGCATTGCTTTTTTACATCCTCTGCATTTCCTTTTTCCTAAATTTTTGGTATAATTACTCTATTAAGAACTTGGAGGTTTTTATGTTAGATTTTAGCACAATGATATACCGCATTCCTGCGTTGTTGTTTGCTATCACCATTCACGAATACGCACATGCTCAATGTGCAGACAGCATGGGCGACCCCACTCCGCGCCATATGGGTAGGCTTACCTTTAATCCCATGGCTCACTTAGATGTTGTGGGTGCCTTGCTTCTCGTGCTGGTGGGATTTGGTTGGGCAAAGCCTGTTGCCATTAACCAAAACAATTTTTATAACCGCAAGGAAGGGATTATAAAGGTTTCTTTGGCTGGCCCTGCTGCCAATCTTTTTGCCTGCTTCTTGGCTGCGTTGATGGCAGCCATTCTGACCAAGTTTGGTATGATGGGCGAGGGGATGTATAAGTTCCTTCTGTGGATGCAGCTTTACAATGTATGGTTTGCTTTCTTTAATCTGCTGCCCATTCCTCCCTTGGATGGTAGCAAGCTGGTTTCTGAGATGTTACCGCCTGCAACTGCATGGAAGTATGATAATTTTGTAGGACAGTATGGCATGTACATTCTCTTTGGTTTGGTTTTGACCGGTGCAATGGGGTGGATTATCAATCCCTTGGCACGCTTGTATATGATTATAGTCAATTCAATATTAGCAATTGTTTTTTAGAATAAATTTATAAAGGGGTTTTTATGATGAACAAAGGTAGAATTTTTAGTGGTATGCAGCCTTCCGGACGTTTCCATTTGGGTAACTACATGGGTGCGTTGGAAAACTGGGTACGTTTGCAACATGAATATGAATGCTTCTTTTCCATTGTTGATTTGCACGCTTTAACTTCTTCTTATGCAGATACTTCCAAGCTGCAGGAAAACGTAATGGAAATGGCTATAGATTGGTTGAGCGCAGGTCTTGACCCGGAAAAAAATGTTATCTTCGTACAATCCCACGTTAAAGAACATGCTGAGCTGGCATTGCTCCTGGGTATGAGCACTCCTCTTGGCTGGCTTGAACGTGTACCTACCTATAAAGATAAGATTCGTGACCTTGAAGGCACCAATAAGGATTTGCATACCTATGGCTTCTTAGGTTATCCTGTTCTGATGGCAGCAGATATTATGCTGTACAAGGCAACCTGTGTACCCGTAGGCGAAGACCAATCCGCTCATTTGGAATTGACTCGCGAAATCGTGCGCCGCTTCAATTATATGTATAAAAAAGAAGTGTTCCCGGAACCGCAGGCAGTGTATTCTAAAGCAAAGGTTCTGCCCGGTATCGACGGTCGTAAAATGTCCAAGTCCTACGGCAACACCATTCCCTTTGGTGCTTCTCCGGAAGAGCTGTGGCAACAAGTACGCATGATGACCACCGACCCTAAACGTATCAAAAAGACTGACCCGGGTGACCCGGAGGTATGTATTGTTTACCAATTCCAAAAGGTGTTCAATACTGAGGAAGCAAATGATATTGCTGCTAAATGTCGTGCAGGCGAGATTGGCTGTGTACAATGCAAGAAGTGCTTAGCTGAGAAGATGAACTGCATGTTGGCTGATATTCATCTTAAACGAGAAGAGCTTTCCAAGAAACCGGAATATATTAAGGAAGTACTGGAATACGGCGGCAAACGTGCACGCGTTGAAGCTGAAAAGAATATGGCTGAAATCAAAGCGGCAATGAACATTTGGTAATATATGGCTAATTTATCTATTAAGGTAAGTGATTTTGAAGGGCCTTTAGACCTTCTGATGCACTTAATTGAAAGAGATAAAATTGATATTTATGATATTCCCATCGTGTCCATTACGGAGCAGTATATTAGTTATCTGCGCGAAATGAGCGAGTTTGACATGGAGGTTGCCAGTGAGTTTCTGGTGATGGCGGCAACGCTGCTGCAAATTAAGTCTCGTATGCTGCTGCCCAAGGAGGTTGCGGCAGGCGAGGAGGAAGAGGCAGACCCGCGTCAGATGCTGGTGGAAATGCTGGTGGAATATCGCAAGATAAAAAGAAGTGCTGCTGCCCTTTTGGAGATGAAGGCTACTGCAAGCCGTATGTTTGCGCGCCGGCCCTATTTTGAAGGCAGTGTGCAGCGGCATTTGCCCAACTACCATATTCGCGACCTGCTGCTGGCTTTGGCAGGGATTGTCAATGAGGAAAGTAAGCCCACTGCTTACATTGAGCCCCAGGCCTTTAGTGTGCAGGAGAAGATTACAGAGATTATGGATCGCTTGCGTAGCTCTACTGCGGGCTTCCGTTTAAGCGATTTGTTTTCTGTAGGTAGTAGGGGGGAGAAGGTGGCAGCTTTCTTGGGGGTGCTGGAGCTTTTAAAAATGGGTTCCATTACTATTTCTCAAAGTGAGCAGTTTGCCCCGATTTATATTTTTGCTAAACAGGGAGAGCAAGAGGATGTATTATGACCATTTGACAGGTGCTTTGGAAGCAGTACTCTTTACTGCGGGGGAACCTATTTCTGTTGCGGAGCTGGCAGAGCTGCTGCAGCTGGAGAAGCCCCAGGTATGGGATCTGTTAAGCAATCTTTCTAAAGAATACGAAGCGGATAACCGCGGTTTAATGGTGCGTGAGATTGCCGGAGGCTACCAGCTGGTGACTAAGCCCCAGCATTATAGCCTGCTTGCTCAACTGGAGACCAATAAGGAAGTAAAATTAAGTAACGCAGGTATGGAAACCTTGGCCATTATTGCTTTTAAGCAGCCTGTTACTCGTGCAGAGATGGAAGCCATCCGCGGTGTAAAGGTGGACGGGGTAATAAATACCTTGTTGGAGCTTGGTCTGATTGCAGAAGCAGGAAGAAAGAAGGCTATCGGTAATCCTATTTTATACGCAACCACAGATAAGTTTTTAACAGTGTTTGGGTTGAACTCTTTGGCAGATTTGCCCAATCCGGATACTGCTAATGTGGATGATTACGAAGTGGAAGAGGTAGCTCCTTCACTTGCAGAATTAGAAGCTAATGGGCAGCAGACATTGCCCTTGGAAGGTTAATAGAAAGAGACTCTAAAAATGAAGCTGCTCCTCTTTGGGAGCCGAGGGAGTTATATTTAATGGAAGAACGTTTACAAAAGATTTTGGCGGCGGCTGGTGTTGCCTCTCGTCGCGAAGCTGAAAAGGTTATTACCGCAGGCAGGGTTCGGGTGAACGGCAAGCTGGTGACTGAGCTGGGAACCAAGGTTGACCCCAAGAAGGCACGCATTACCGTTGACGGCAAGCCTATTAAAATGGAGAGCAAGGTGTACTACCTGTTCCACAAGCCTCGTGGAGTGGTTACTACCATGAGCGACCCTCAGGGTAGACGTACTGTTGCAGATTATATGCAGGATAGCCAAGAGCGTGTGTTCCCTGTAGGACGCTTGGACTATAATACAGAGGGCTTACTTTTGATGACTAATGATGGGGAGCTGGCGCAAAAGCTGATGCATCCCAGTCATGAGGTTAATAAAACCTATGTGGTTAAGGTTCCCGGTATTGTGCCCCAGGAAAAGCTGGACTTATTACGCGTAGGCGTGAAGCTGGAGGATGGCATGACTGCTCCTGCCATTGTGAACCTGATTGCATATGACCACGAGAAGAACTTTACCCTGTTTAATATTACCATTCACGAGGGCAGGAACCGCCAAGTGCGCCGTATGTGCGACTTCATTGGTTTTCCCGTACGTGAGTTAAAGCGTACTAAGATGGCGAATTTAACCATCAATGGTCTGGGCAGGGGAAGATATCGTGACCTGACAGAGCAGGAGCTGGCTGAATTGAAGAAGGCGGCTCATATATGAGTAAGGTAATTATCATCGGCGGGGGTGCGGCAGGCTTACTTGCGGGTATTGCTGCTGCTACCTATGGTGCAGATGTAACTATTATTGAAAAAATGCGTCAGCCCGGTAAGAAGATGCTCATTACCGGAAAGGGACGTTGTAATATTACCAACGCAGGCGAGCTGCAGGATATTATCAAGAATATTCCGGGTAACGGACGCTTCTTGCATAGTGCATTAAGGCAGTTTAGCAATGATGATATTGTATGCCTGCTGGAATGTAATGGCTTGGAAACCAAGGTAGAACGTGGCAACAGGGTGTTCCCTGTTAGCGACAAGGCTAAGGATGTAGTAGATACCTTGGTGAAGATTTACACCCAATATGGTGGTAAGCTTATTACTGACTGCAAGGTTACGGAAATTACCTGTAAGGACGGGGTGGCAACAGGGGTTAAGACTACCAATGGTCACTTTGTAGCAGATAGGGTAATCTTGGCGGCAGGTGGTGCGTCCTACCCAGGAACGGGTAGTGATGGCGGTGGTGCTAAGCTGGCGGCGAAGGCAGGGCATACCATTGTTCCTTTGAAGCCTTCTCTGGTACCCCTTGTAAGTGATTATGCTTATGTTGATGACCTGCAAGGTCTTTCCCTGCGTAACGTAAGGGCAACCCTGTATGGTGATGGCAAAAAGCTGACCGATGATTTTGGCGAGATGCTGTTTACCCATTTTGGTGTAAGCGGTCCTATTATTCTTTCCCTGAGCAATATGGCCGCAGAAGCCTTGGCAAAGGGAATGGAAGTGGAGCTTGCCATTGATTTGAAGCCTGCTTTAAGTGAAGAAAAGCTTGACGCACGTATTCAGCGTGACTTTGCTGCCTACAGTCGTAAGCAGCTGGTCAACGGTATGAAGGACTTGCTTCCTCAACGCTTGATTCCCGTTGTTTGTGATATGGCGTATTTAGATGAAGAAAAGTTTATCAACCAAATCTCTCGCGAAGAGCGTAAGCGTCTGTTGGAAACCTTAAAGCATTTTGTTGTGCCTATTACGGGAACACGCCCCATTGCGGAGGCTATCGTTACCGCAGGCGGTATTTCTGTTAAAGAGATAAATCCTAAAACAATGGAATCCAAACTTATTAAGGGACTGTATTTTGCAGGGGAAGTAATGGATGTTGACGGTTATACCGGCGGCTTTAACCTGCAGGCTGCTTTTTCCAGCGGTTATGCCGCAGGGGTGGCAGCGTCCTGTTAAAAAGGTGAGGTGTAAGATGAAGAAATTGGTTGTAGCAATTGATGGACCTGCCGGTGCAGGTAAAAGTACCATCGCCAAGCTGGCTGCAGAGGAACTGGGCTATGCCTATATTGATACCGGTGCCATGTATCGCAGTGTAGCTTGGAAGTTTTTACAAACCGGTGCAGAATTTAATGAAGAATTCATTAGCAAGCTTTCTCAAGAAATGGTAATCGAATTCAAACCGGAGGCTAAAGTTAACAGAGTTTTTGTTGATGGGACTGAGGTTACTACTGCTATTCGTAGCGCAGAGGTAACCGCCAATGTTTCCCGCGTGGCTGCCATTGGTGCAGTGCGTGAAGCTATGGTTGACCAGCAGCGCCGTATGGGCGAAGCTGGTGGTGTGCTCATGGACGGTCGCGATATTGGTACTGTGGTGTTCCCCAATGCAGAGATTAAGATTTTCTTGACCGCTACTGTGGAGGAGCGTGCTATGCGCCGTTACAAGGAGCTGGTCGCTAAGGGTGAACAGGTAGATTTGGCTCAATTGCAAAAGGATATTGCGGAGCGTGACAGACAGGATATGGAAAGAGAAATCAGCCCCCTGCGCCAGGCAGAGGATGCTTTGTATTTAGATACTTCTGAAATGACCATTGACGAGGTTACTGCTTTCATTCTTAATTTAGTTAAGGAGAAAGAAAATGCTTTATAATATCTTTCACGCAACTGTTAAGTTTATTTTAAAGGTACTCTTCACTGTTTTTCTGCGTATGGAGGTTAAGGGTGAGGAGAATATTCCCCTGAGCGGGCCCTTGGTTTTGGCAAGTAACCACATCAGTCTTTTGGACCCTCCGGTGCTTGGCACTGCTGCCACCCGCAAGGTTAAGTTTATGGCTAAAGCAGAACTGTTCGTTCCCATCCTAGGCGATTTGTATAAGCTTTTAGGTGCTTTCCCTGTTAAGCGTGGCGGTAATGATAAGGCTGCTATTAAATTTGGCATTGACCTTCTGAAAAGCGGTGGCGTCCTGGCAATTTTCCCGGAAGGTACCCGCAGTAGAACCGGCGAGCTGGGGAAGGCTGCTCCAGGGGCGTTGATGATGGCAAGCAAGGCGCTTGCGCCCATCGTACCTGCCTGCGTAGTGGGTACGGATGTGAAACGCTGCGGCAAGCTGTGGCCTAAGGTGCATGTGCGTTTTGGCAAGCCTATTTATTTTCCCAAGGACGAGCCCATTACTAAAGAAGTTTTAAAAGAAATGACCGAAGAAATGATGGCGCGCATTGCGGAATTACAAGCTGGTGTAAGAAATGGAAATTAAGATTGCAGAATACTGCGGCTTTTGCTACGGCGTGAAGCGTGCTGTGGAAATGGCAGAAAAGGCCGCGGCGGAACGCGTTGAAGGCGGAACTCTTGGTCCTTTGATTCACAACCCTCAGCTGATTGCTGAGCTGGAGGCTAAGGGGATTGCCTGCAAGGAAGATTTAAACGAGTTCGCTGCCGGTGAAACTGTTATCTTCCGCTCCCATGGTGTGGGGCCCGAAGTTTACCGCGAAGCAGAAGCAAGGCAGTTAAATATAATCGATGCAACCTGTCCCAATGTGCGAATGGCACAGAAGAAGGCTGCTCAAGCGGCGGCAGATGGCTTTTATCCTGTGATTGTTGGAGAAAAAAATCACCCGGAAGTAAAAAGTATTAAAAAATGGGCAGGAGAAAACGCGATTGTTGTCGAATGTATAAAAGATATTTCTGACATACCGCAAAAGGATAAGTATGCGGTTATCATCCAGACTACTTTTGAGCTGCAAAAGTTTGAAGAAATCCTAGCAGCCATCCAAAAGAAGCGCGAGGGTGAGTTTAGGGTAGAGCGTACAATTTGCTTAGCTACATCGCAACGCCAAAACGCTGCAATGAAGTTAGCAGGCGAGGTGGACGCCTTTATCGTGATAGGTGGGCGCAACAGTGCTAACACTCGTCATTTGTACGAGCTGGTGGCAACTAAATGCTCTAAGGCTTATCATATTGAAACTGCGGCTGAACTGGAGCCGGATATGTTCAGAGATTGTACTAAAATTGGAATCACGGCAGGAGCATCAACTCCCGACCGTTTAATTAAGGAGGCTATTGCAGCAATGGAAAACATGGATTTTGAAAGTTTGTTGGCACAAAGTGAGGAGGTTAACGTATATCCCGGTAAAATCGTGGAAGCTACCGTTATTCAATTGGATAAAGATGGCGTTTATGTAGATTTTGGCTATATGCGCGAAGGCATTGTAACCTATCCGGAATGGTCTTTGACTGAAACTGCCGAAGAATTGATGGCTACCATCAAAGTTGGCGACAAAGTAGAAGTTAAAGTTATTCCCGGTACTTCTAAAGACGATTTCGTTCGTATGTCCAAAGTTAAGGCAGAACGCGATGCAGCTTGGAAAAACGTTGCAGAATTGGCTGAAGGCGAAAAACGCGCAGCTACCGTTAAAGTTATCCGCATCATCAAAAATAAAGCTAAAAACATCGTTGGCTTGGCAGTTGCAGTTGAAGGCGTAGAAGGCTTCATGCCCGCTTCCCACGTTGAATTGAAACGTGTAGAAGACTTCACCGGCTATGTTGGTCAAGAATTGGAAGCTGAAATTATCGAAGTAGATCTGGAAAAGAAACGCATCGTTGTTTCTCGCCGCGACCTGTTGAAAGCTGAAAAAGAAGCTAAAGCTAAAGCTTGGAAAGAAGCTAAAGAAGCACGCATTGCTGCTGCTAAAGAAGCACGCGCTGCTGCTGAAGAAGCTGCTTACGCTTCCGTTGAAGAAGGCACCACCGTTCCCGGCAAAGTAGTTAAAATTGCTGAATTCGGTTTGTTCGTAGAAGTTGGCACCGGCTTGGTTGGCTTGGTTCACAACACTGAACTCTCCTGGAACCGCAATGCTAAAGCTGAAGACGTTGCACAAGTTGGCGACGAAGTTGAAGTATTCATCAAAAAAATTGACCGCGAAAACAAACGCGTTGCTCTCTCCATCAAAGCTACCCAAGAAGATCCTTGGAAAGTGGAAGCTGGCAAATTGAACATCGGCGATATCGTTGAAGTACAAGTTCTCCGCTTCTTGCCCTTCGGTGCAATCGTTAAGATTAGCGATAAAGTAGAAGGCTTGGTTCACATTTCTGAAATCGCTGAAGAACGTATTGCTAAAGCTGAAGATGTATTGGAAGCTGGTCAAATCGTTAAAGCTCAAGTTCTGAAAATGGATCTGGAAGGCAAAAAAGTTGGCCTGAGCATCGTAAAAGCTGCTCAAGCTGCTGAACAAGCTGAATACAGCTCTTACCTGAATGGTTCTGCTGGCTTGACCCAAGACCTGTCCGAACAACTCCAATAATAGAGGAATAACTTATGAAGCGCTCTCAACGCAAACTTGAACATATTAAATATGCTTTGGAGCTTGGCGATGGACCTGGGCGCACGCATTTTAAAGATATTCGTTTCTTACATAATTGTCTGCCGGAAATAAATCCGGCAGACATTAATTTATCTGTTGAAATATTTGGCAAACATTTACGTTTGCCTTTTTTAATAGACGCCATTACCGGAGGAACGGATGCAGTTGCAGATGTGAATGCCAAGGTCGCTCAGGCTGCTGAAGCTTTGGGAATTGCCATGGCAGTTGGTTCACAATATGGTGCGGTGCGGGATGGGGTTGGCTATGCCAGCTATGAGGTTGTGCGTAAGTACAATCCTGATGGTGTAGTGTTTGCCAATATCAGCGCACTGGCTACGCCCGCTCAGGCTCAAGAAGCTGTAAAAATGCTCAACGCCAATGCCCTTGAGGTACACCTTAACCCTGCTCAAGAACTGTTCATGCTCGAAGGGGATAAGGACTTTAGAGGTTTGCTGGAAAATCTGGTGCGTATTCGTGATGGGGTGGATGTTCCTGTAATCGCCAAGGAAACCGGCTGTGGTATTGCTTTGGAAGAATATAAGCGTTTACAGGCAGAAGGTATTACCTGTTTTGACTGTGCCGGTGTAGGTGGAACTAACTTTCCTGCCATTGAAGCAGCACGTTATGGCGTAGAACTCACTACAGATTTTGCTGCTTGGGGTATTCCTACAGGGTGGAGCCTTTTAGATGGCAGCATCTGCTGTGGAGAAAAGGATTTGCTGATTGCTTCCGGAGGTATCCGTAGCGCTTCGCAAGTGGCGAAGGCCTTTGCTCTTGGTGCAGATGTAGTTGGCATTACGGGTGTAGTGCTTAGCCTTATCCAAAACAGTGGTGTTGAAGCAGCTGTTGCTTATTTTGAAGATCTAAGCAAGCAGCTTGTAAACTATATGCTGCTTCTAGGCGCGCCAACTCCTAAGGCTTTACGTTCAGTTCCTGTTATTTATAGCGGGGAAACTATAAACTACATTGCCAATAGAGGCTATGACCTTGTCAATTTAAGTAAAAATAGAAGATAAAAAGAGAAGGCTCCGCATTTTGCGGAGCCTCTTTTAATTTGTTCTTTATTATTTTATACGTTTGGTCACAAAACCAAGTTCGTCTTTAGATATTTCTAGGATATAGGGGAAGCGATTGTATTGAATGCATAGCCAGAAGTCCGGTTCGGGGAAGACTTCTTGGGTATCCGGATTAAAGAAGTGTTCGCCGCCATGGTATTGCAAATCTGCAACTCTTTCCTTCATGTTGGGAAGCTCCTCGCCGTCAAGAATGCTCTTGATGTATTCGGCACACAGTTCGTCTTCTGCGGCAAGTACCTCTGCATTCCAACCCATGCAGACAAGGGAAACTACTTCCGGTTGAGTTTCGATAATGTATTCTGCTACAGCTTTAGCGTTTACCAGGCTGCAGGCAAGAATTCTGGTAGCGTTCTTTGCGTTGACTACACCTTGGGTACCGGCACTGGTGGTGTGCAGAATGGTTTTGCCTTCTACGATTTCAGGTGTTACGGAGCTGGGAGAGTTGCCAAAGTCAAAGCCTTCTACCTTAATACCATTGCGCTCGCCAAAGAGCAGGCTATTAGGAAGCTCTCTTTTGAGACGGAAGGCATCCTCAACGGTTCCTACAGGGCGAATCAGCTCTACACCCATATCATATAAATAGCACTCTAAAGAAAAGGCTCTGAACACGTCAATAATTACAGTTAGTCCCTCTGCCTGTTTGGCACCATCAATTAAATGTAAGATATTCACCTTGCCATTAAAGCTTTTCATTTTACCCCATCTCCTCTAAAGAAAAAAGTGTGTTACAAAATCATTATAACACACTTTTAATATCATTTTTCGATTTTAAAAACAATTGCGTAGAGTACGGGCAAAATAATCAGCGTTAAAAGAGTTGCTCCCGTTAAGCCCGCGGCAATTGCTACTGCAATGGCGTTCCAAAAATCGCTGGTGAAAAGGGGAATCAAGCCTAGGACAGTGGTGAAGGCCGCCAGCATTATAGGACGGAAGCGCACGATGGCAGATTCCTTAATGGCTTCCATAGGCTGCATACCTGCGTCCAAATGCTGCTTGATCTGGTCAATGAGCACTACGCTGTTGCGGATGATGATACCTGCCAAGGCAAGAATGCCAAGCTCTGCCATAAAGCCCATGGTGGAATTAAAGAGTAGCAAGCCCCAAACTACACCAATGATTCCCAAGGGAACAGTACAAATTATTATGAATAGTTTGCGTACATCCTGTAGTTCCAGCATAAGGAGTACTGCCATTAGGATGAGCATTAAGGGTACCGGCTTCATAAGATAGCCTAAAGTTTTTTTGCTATCTTCAAGGCTCCCGCCAATTTCAATAGTTAAATCGTCAGGAAGAGTTGCGCGCAGGTCTGCCAGTTGGTCGTAAACAGCTTGGGTAACATCATTGCCAGTTACACCATCAATGATATTGCCACAGACGGTAATAGTGGGCTGCAGATTACGCCGCCAAATCATATTGTCTTCACTGGTGTAACCAATGCGTGCCACCTGTGCCAAGGGCACTGCACCCTTAGAGGTAGGAATGGAGACAGTCTCTAGCTGGGTGATGGTCGCCCTCTGGTTGGGTTCAAGGCGAAAGACAATGTCAATATCCTGATCGCCTTCTAGATAGCTGGCAATATTATACCCGGAAACCTGTGCCTGTAGAGCAATGGCTACGCTTTGACGGGTGATACCCATCTGCAGAAGCTTGTCGTTATCAATTGTAACTTGCACTGCTCCTGACTGTTCCATCCAGTCAAAACGGGTTTGGGTAATGGCAGGATTAGCAGTCATAACATCGCGTACCTTTTGGGCGTACTGCTTCACCAGTTGCGGATCAGAGCCCTTTACCCTAAGCATAACAGGGTAGGGAGCAGGGGGGCCTAAAGGAATGGAGCGGGAGATGGAGATTACTTCCGGTAAATATTCTTGGGTGAGCTGGTTAATTTTCTTTTCGATACGCTTACGGGCTTCAATATCCTTTGCTACTACTACCAGCTGGGCGTAATTATTGCGAGGCTGTACCGGATCCATAACAAGAACGAAGCGGGGAGCGCTCTTACCCACGTAGGTAGAGACTCTTTCCAAATCCTCATCATCAAGAATCAGATTAGTAAGCTTCTCAGCTGCCGCATCCGTAGTTTTTATAGAGCTGCCTTCGGGAAGGTTAAGCTCTACCAAAAGCTCCGGACGTACTGAAGCAGGGAAGAACTCCTGTCTGATGAAGCGCATCATAAAAATAGAGACAGAGAATAAAATGAGGGTTACACCCACTACTAACCAACGGTGGTTTAAGGAGTAGGAAAGCAGGCTACGGAACCTTTGGTAAAAGGCAGAATCGTAGCTTTCTTTTTTTATAACCGTAGGACGTAACCATGTATATCCCAAAACAGGTGCCAAGGTTGCTGAAACAAGCCAGGACAAAAGTAGGGTGATAGTCATTACGGGGAAGAGAGCGTAGGCAAATTCCGAGGAGCTGGAATTAGAAAAGGCTATGGGCATAAACCCTAAGCAGGTAATAACCGTACCGGTAAGCAGGGGCCAGGCGCAGGTCTTGAAGGCGTAGGTTGCCGCCTTAGTACGCTCCCAGCCTTCGGAGATTTTAACCTCCATCAGCTCCACAACCACGATGGCATCATCCACCAGCATGCCTAAAGAGATAATTAGAGCACCGAGGGAAATCTTGTGCAGGTCTATATTCATGGCGTACATGGCGCAGAAGGTTCCCAAAAGAATAAGGGGAATACAGCAGGAGATAATGTAGCCACAGCGCCTGCCCAAGGTGAAGAGGCTTACGCCAAGTACGATAAGGATTGCCTCGTAAAGGCTTTGGGAAAATTCATCAATAGACTTCTTAACTACCTCGGGCTGGTTGGCAACTTGACCAAGCTCCAAGCCCAGAGGTAGGTTCTTTTTAATTTTTTCAATTTCAAGGGCTAGGTTTTCGCCAAGGCGAATGTTATTGCCCCCATCCGCCATGGAAAGGGCAATGCCTATGGCAGGCTCGCCGTTAAAGTACATTTTGTATTCGGGCGGGTCAACATAGCCACGAGTAATTTGGGCAATATCTCCCAGACGGAATACCTTGCCGTTGCCATTAATTGGGATGGCGCGGATATTTTCCAAGCTGTCAGGAGAGCCTGTAATACGCAGATAGGCATCATTGGTTTCTGTTTCCAGCATACCGGAGGGAGTAACTGCTGTTTGCGCCTTAATGATGCTGGCAAGCGCGTTAATGTCTAGACCCAGCTGCGCCAGCTTATCCGTATCCATCTGCACATAAATTTTTTCAGGCTGCACGCCTACAAGCTCCACCTTCTTGACATCGGGAATACCATAAAAGCGTAGCTTAATCTTTTCTGCATATTGACGTTTCTCTTCGTAGGAAAAGCTATCGCCTGTAAGTGCGTAGATATTGCCATAAACATCGTCAAAGCGGTCGTTATAGTAGGGGCCCAATACGCCCTCAGGCAAATTGCCTTTAATATCGTTGATAAGGTTACGCAATTCCAGCCAATGGGTACGCACGTTCTTACCCTGTACCTCATCCTTTAGGTAAGCAGTAATGACGGTAACTCCAGGACGGGAGTAGCTGGTAACCTTGTCCAGATTGGGAAGGGTCTGGATTTGTTTTTCGATTTCGTTGGTCAGGTGCATCTCTACCTGTCTGGCGCTAGCTCCTGGCCAGGCAGCAGAAATCACCATCTGTTTAACGGTAAAGCTGGGGTCTTCACTACGTCCTAGATTGCGGTAGGAGAAGATACCCATAACAAAAACAAGGAAGGCAAAGAAGTACACCAGCTGTTTATGTTTGATGGACCAGTCTGCCCAATTACTCTTCTTCATCCGTCATCACCGCTTTCCATAAGACGGACCGGCTGCTCCGGTACCAGCTTGTTGAGACCTGCGGTAATAACTACGTCGCCGGCAGTAAGCCCCTTGGCGATGATAACCTCATTACCGGAGTAGCCGGCAATGGTAATATCTGCCAGGCTTGCCCGGTTATCCTTAACCAGCCATACTTGGGGCTGCTGGTTAGTTTGGTAGATGGCAGTAGCAGGAAGCAGGAAATGCTGCGCTTCGCCATTGGCAAGGATAACTTTAGTGGTCATACCCAGCTTGGCTTCCGCAGGCATGTCTTCAATTGCTACGCGTACACGATAGGTTTTAGTGATGGGGTCTGCCATGGGAGCTATCTCAGAAATGGAACCTGTCGCCTGTACATCGGGAAGCGCCCAAAAATTAACAAAAGCTACCTGCCCTAATCGTAGAGCTGATAGCTTATTTTCGGGCACATTAATCTGTACCTCACGTTCGCCGTTCTGCACAACAGTAACAAGGGGAGTACCCGCTGCTGTTACCTGTCCGATTTCTCCTGTGATATTGGCAACAACACCGTTGGCATCACTGCGCAGTTTGGTATATTCACTTTGGTTAAGATTAACATTTGCCTGTGCTTGGGCTTGGCGTAGGGAAGCATTAGCTGCATCCAGCTGTGTAATGTACTGGTCGTAAACCGCCTGGCTTACGGCACCACCCTGGTAAAGCTTGGTAAAACGCGCCGCATTATCCGCTGCCAGCTTCTGGGTGGCAATGGCACTAGCCAGTTGAGCTTCACTGGAAGCCAAGGCTTGGTTAATATCTTTGGGGTCAATGGTCATCAGCACTTGTCCTGCAGTAACCGTATCACCAATATTAACATAGCGGTTATTGATTTTACCTGCAACCTGGAATGCAAGATTGCTTTCGTAACGCCCACGCACCTCGCCGGGGTAAACGTCCTTGGTACTGGTACTAACATTACCAACGGTAACAGTACGCACCAAGGGAATAACCTTGGGGGGCTGAGGCTTGGTAGCTAGAACATGGTACAGCTGCCAGCCTGCAGCAAGAAGCACTACCGATGTAGAGAGGGCGACAATCTTTTTCTGGGGAAGTTTCTCAAAAAAAGCTTTAATAGTCATAATAACCCTCCTAACTTGCTTCTATCTACTTAGGGAAGCAAGGTATGTATCTAAAACTTGGTTCAGATAGCTGTCCTGTTCACCGGGAGCATAGTTACCAAGTTCGCGAATCTGGTTTTGGGTAAGGTAAAAGAACATGATGGTACTTTCCAAGGTGAAGGCTACATGGGTAGGCTTAATCTCGGTTTGTATTTCTTCACGTTCAATAGCTTCGGTAACCAGCTCTGTCATGAACTGGTGCAAAGCATATAATTTATTCTTGACGAATTTTTCGAAGATGGGTTGGGGAGCAAGCAGCTCGCGGCAAATTAGGGGGATGCTTTCCGGATTGGTTTCCTGAATTTTAGAAAGAGCATCTACATAATGACGCAGCTTTGCCAAAGGAGAGATATCCATCTTACGAATATCATCAACTAATTTAAAAAAGATAACTGCTTGAGCATTCAACACTTCTTGGTAAAGATTTTTCTTACCGCCAAAGTAATAGGAAATCAAAGCACTGTTACAGCCACTAGCATTAGCAATCTGTTTAATAGAAACAGCATTAAAATTGTTTAAAGCAAAAAGGCTAGTTGCTGCTTGTAAAATTTTTTCTGCACTGGTAGCGATATTTTCGGAACCGATCATCATAAACAATACCTCTCTTGAGTAATTTAACCACATATTTAATATAACTTAATTATATACTAACCGTAACCATATAGCAAATGTGTAAGCTAGGAATACTGTAAATTTGGTGTATATTTACAGAAAAATTTTTTCGTATTTGCTATAATAGAGGTAATAAAAAGAAATGAGGTCGTAAAAATGGATACACAGATACTTCTGCCTGCGCTTCTTGGCGCTATACTGGTAGGTGTTTTAGTACTGATAATATTGGTTATAAAAAGAGGACGCGGGTCGGAAAAGGATGGTCTGGAGCAGCGTTTAGAATATTTGGAGCGCAGTTTAAATGAAGCCTTGCGGGATTTGCGTGGGGAGCAAAACAGCTTGGCACGAGCTGCCCGAATGGAAAGCCAAGCTGCCAACGACAGGCTTAGCGAGCAGATTGACAAGCGTGTTGCCCGTCTGGCAGATTTAACCGATAAAAACTTGGAGCGTATTCGTACCACCGTTGATGACAAGCTCAATGAAAATCTGGAGCAACGCTTTACCATTGTAAGCAAACGTTTAGAGGAGCTGCACCGCAACCTGGGTGAGATGCAAAGCCTGGCAGGGGGCGTGGATGATTTAAAGCGCATCCTTGCTAATGTTAAGACTCGTGGTATTTGGGGTGAGATGCAGCTGGCAAAATTGCTCTATGACATTCTGCCCAAGAACCGGGTTGCCGAAAACGTAGAGATTGTTCCCCATAGTAATGCTAGGGTGGAATTTGCTCTGCGCTTACCGGGAGCGGAGTCTTTGCAGGAAATTTACCTGCCCATTGACGCCAAGTTTCCCCAAGAGGATTATCAACGCTTGCAGCAGGCGCGGGAAGCAGGGCGTAGTGCTGACGCTGAAGAAGCTTTAAAGCAGTTGGAGCGTCGTTTGAAAAGCGAAGCCAAATCTATCAGCGATAAGTATATCTGCCCGCCACACTCTACAGATTTTGGGGTAATGTATTTGCCCAGCGAGGGCTTGTACCTGGAAGTACTGAACATGGCGGGCGTAGTGGAAGAGCTGCAACGAACGTACAGGGTGTGCGTGGCGGGGCCTTCTACCTTGGCGGCACTGGTGAACAGCTTGCAGATGGGCTTTAGGACTTTAGCCGTACAGCAGCGTACGGATGAGGTGTGGCGGCTGCTTGTTGCAGTGAAGCAGGATATGGAGAGCTTGGCCGCAGCCTTGGACAAAACCGGTAAAAAATTAGAAGAGGCAGGAGCAAGTGTAGCGACTGCCAGCAGAAGGGTACATACCATTGGCAAAAGATTGCAGGCAATAGAAAGTGAGCAGGAGGATATATAATGGAAGAAAACAATGAATATTTTAATTCCAACCAAGAGCCTCCCCGCCAGAAGCCCCATCTTGTGGTGCGTATCTTCCTGATGGTTTATGCCTTTCTATGGTTCAACATGATTGCTACTACTGGTCTTAATAGCCTTTATCTTGGGCATATTGATTATGAAACAGGGAGTATCGCCCTGGCATTGACCATAGCCTATCCGTTTATCATGAAATATTTTTAGAATAACTTATATAGGCAGGAAAAATTCTGATAATTTTATTTTAATAATTAGCTAAAGATGATATAATGGACAAAGCTATTATGAATTTGAGAAAGTGGGGAAATTATGTCACAAACAATTTGGTCCTTAGTACCGCCGCTGATTACCATCGCATTGGCCTTGTACACAAAAGAGGTGTACATCTCCCTGATAGTGGGTATCCTGACCGGTGCGTTGATGTTCTGCGAGTTTAACTTTATTTCTGCCATCGACACCATGTTTAGCATTATGGAAGCTAAAGTGGGTGGCAACGTAAACATTCTGGTGTTCTTAGTATTGCTGGGCATTTTGGTAGCAGCAATCTCTAAATCCGGTGCTTCCAAAGCTTATGGTGAATGGGCAGCACGTAGCATCAAAGGCAAGGCGAGTGCTCTCTTTGTAACCTCCTTCCTGGGTATGCTTATCTTCATCGACGACTACTTTAACTGCTTAACCGTAGGTACTGTAATGCGCCCTGTAACTGATAAGTTTAAAGTAACCCGCGCTAAGCTGGCTTACATCATCGACGCTACCGCAGCACCTATTTGTATTATCGCCCCCGTTTCCAGCTGGGCAGCAGCAGTAAGCTCCTCCTTGCCGGAAGATAGTAAGATTGACGGCTTCCAGCTGTTCTTGCAAACCATTCCGTATAACTACTATGCTTGGTTCACCCTGGCATTCTTAATGTTCCTTATCTGGAGCGGTAAAGACTTCGCAACCATGAAGACTTTTGAAGAAAAGTACGGTACCGGCACTCTTACTCCTGACGAGTACAAGGATGAAGAAGCTGAAACCATCACTGGCAAGGGTAAAATCATTGACTTGGTTCTGCCCTTGGGCGTTTTGATTGCAGGTTGCGTATTTGGTATGCTCTACACTGGCGGCATCCTTGAAGGTGCAGGCGTGGCACAAGCCTTCGCAGATTGCAACTCTTCTAAAGGTTTGGTAATTGGTTCCTTCATGGCGTTGGTATTTACCTTCTTCTTGTATGTTCCTCGTGGCGTGTTGCAATTCAACAATTTCTGTGAATGCTTTAGCATCGGCTTTAAAGCAATGACTCCGGCGCTGTTCATCCTGTGCTTGGCTTGGTCCTTGTCCGGCGTGTGCGGCGAAGAATACCTGAACATTGGCGGTTATGTAAGCCAAGTTGTAGATAATAACGCAACCTTGGGTATGTTCCTGCCCGCAATGTTCTTCCTCGTGGCAATTGGCTTGGCATTTGCGACTGGTACTTCTTGGGGTACCTTCGGTATCTTGATTCCCATCGTGTTGGCAGTAATCGGAGATTATAACGAGCTGACCGTTGTTACCATCGCAGCTGTTTTGGCTGGTGCTGTTGGCGGCGACCACGTTTCTCCTATTTCCGATACCACCATCTTGGCATCTGCTGGTGCTCAATGTAACCACCTTGACCACGTTTCAACCCAAATTCCGTACGTGTTGGTTGTATCTGTTTGCTGCTTGTTCGCTTACATCGTCGCAGGTGTAACTGCCAGCGGTATGACAGGCCTCTTCGCAGGCTTGGGTGCTTTGGCTTGCTGCATGGCTTGGGTTTTGAAAAAGGCGTAAGGCTAAAAATAAAATCGTTTAAAATTTAATAGACTAATTTTTAAATAACATCATTCTGTTTTTCAGAGTGGTGTTATTTTTTTTTGCTCTTCGTTTGCGAAGACCTCTGCGTAAGATTTGGAGACAATCATATCTTGCAAACTGGCGTTGAGCTGTGGCAAAGAGAGCTGTAAAATTGAAGGCTCACCCTAAAACGAACTAACGACCATTGCGAACAATAGTAAGTCACTTCGGGCAGACGGTAAAATTAGGGCAGTTTCTAAACCGAAGTGTCTTTACAGGGGGGACAACGGTGCTATTATATTTAATAACTATAAAGAAAATATAAAACGAAGCAAAAGAATCACATAAATAAAATAAAGAGGTTACTTAAAACAGGAGTGAACGTGCTGGAAAACAATCGTAGCCAAGTGGCAGGAACAAATCAAAATATAAGCTTTCTTTTACCATTACTGCTTGTGGTTATAGATTATCTTGCAGTGGTCTGCGCTGAACAGACTGCCTTTAGCCTGCGCAACTTCATCGTAGAAAACAATGGCAGGCTGCAAATATCCTGGCTTAACTTTTGGATAGTGTTCCCCGCGATTTATATTCTCTTCCTGAACGTGGAACACCCTTACAATCGCAGAAGCCCTTTCTACAAAATCATCCAAAAGATTTTTCAGGCGACAATGTATGCCACCATTGCCATAATCATTGAGCTTTACGTTGGCAGGCTTGCCGCATCAACCTCCCGTCTTTTCGTGGGCTTGTTGTGGATTTTTAGCTTCCTTTATATAACTAGCTTCCGTTATTTTTTTAAGAAGGTCTTGGAAAAACATAACCTCCTGCAAATTCCGGTGCTAATCATTGGCGCAGGCAAGACCGCAGAAATTTTGGTACAAGGCATCACGAAGGACGCAGGCTTGGGCTATCACATCATTGGCTTTTTGGAAGATAAGCCTGTAGAGGGCAAAGTCCTTGGAAAATATAAAATACTTGGTACCTTCCAAGATGCGGAGCGGGTAATAAAGGAAACCGGTGTAAAAAATATTTTCATTGCCGCACCGGGAATGGAGCAGGAAAAACTTGTCAGCCTTGTTTACAGGGTACAACCCTTGGTGAAGAATCTTGCCATAATTCCCAATCTGATTGGTATTCCCATGGGTGGTATTGAAGTCGAAAGCCTTTTTAACGAAAAGCTCATGTTACTGCGGGTTAAGAACAACCTGGCCAGACCATTCAATAGATTTTTAAAGACAGTCTTTGATTACATGCTGACCATTCTTGGAACCATAGCAATATCTCCAATTTTGGCAATCATTGCTATTTGGATTTATAAGGATTCTCCGGGACCAGTCATCTTCAAACATACCCGCATAGGTAAGGATGGTAAACCTTTCCCTTGCTACAAGTTCCGCAGTATGTGCGTGGATGCTAAGGAAAAATTAGAAGAGCTATTGGCAAATGACGAAGAAGCGCGTGCGGAATGGGAACGTGACTTTAAATTAAAAAACGACCCCAGAATAACAAAATCCGGAGCCTTCCTGCGTAAAACCAGCTTAGACGAACTTCCGCAAATCTTTAACGTATTGCGAGGAGAGATGAGCCTTGTAGGACCAAGACCAATAATCCAGGAAGAGTTGGAACGCTATAGCGAACACGCTGCAGATTACCTGATGGTAAAGCCTGGCATTACAGGTATGTGGCAGGTAAGCGGACGTAGCGACATAGATTACCAAGAAAGGGTAATGCTGGACAGCTGGTACGTGCGTAATTGGAGTGTTTGGATAGATGTGATGCTGTTGTGGAGAACTTTTGATGTTGTTATTAGAAGAAAAGGTGCGTATTGATGAGCTTAATCGCAAAATTTATTGCTTTCCTGCAACACTCAAACGCAACGCTCCTTTTAGTATAAAAATATCGCTGTCCACATATTCGCTTCGTAGTTTTTAGAAGCTTTTAGAAAATACAGCTCAGGATGTGGAGCTTCGCGATATTTTCTTGAATCTGTGTCGCTGCTTATTTCGAATCGTTGCTTGGAAAGCAGATAAATTTTGATTTGAAGGCAGTGTAACTAAGGAGTATATGATGCTTAAAGTAAATGCGTTAGTTTCAGTTATAATGCCTGCATACAACGCAGAAAGATATATAGAAGAAAGTATTACTTCTGTTTTGGATCAATCGCATGAAAATATAGAACTGATTATCGTTAATGATTGCTCAACAGATAATACACTGAAACTTGTTGAAAGCATTGCTCAAAAAGATAAAAGAGTAGTGGTTATAAATAACTCATTTAACCTAGGCTGTGCGGAGTCAAGAAATAGAGCATTGGCTATCGCAAAGGGTGAGTACATTGCATTTTGCGATAGTGACGACGTTTGGGCAGAAAATAAAATAGAAAAGCAGTTAAACCATATCAAAGAAAATGATGTTGATATGGTCTTTACTGCTTATGAAATGATTGATGGTAGCGGAAAGCTAATCAAATATAGAAATGTAAAAGAAAAAATTTCAATGGATGACTTGCTTCGAGAAAACTCAGTGATATTTTCGACGACTTTATTTAAAAGTAGAGCTATTGGAAATATTAGGTTCAATGCTCAGTGGTTTCACGAAGATTATATTTTCCTATTGGAATGTTTACAAAGAGGATTGGTCTTTATCGGTATTGATGAGTACTTAGTGAAGTACCGAGTACATACCCAAGGAAGGTCATTTAATAAATTTGGTGCTGCAAAGCACAGGTGGAAGATTTATAGAGAATTCCTACATCTGAATATATGGGAAAGTTTTTATTTTTTCTTCCAATATATAGTGAATGGATTGAAGAAGTACAAGTAATAATCTTTTGAGGATTTATGAGAGAAATAGGCAATGATGAATTAAGAAAAATACAACTTGATATATTAGTAGATTTCGCTAGGTTTTGTGATGAGAATAAACTAACTTATTTTTTAGCAGGAGGCACGTTATTAGGTGCAGTGCGTCATGGAGGATTTATTCCTTGGGATGATGATATAGATGTAATGATGCCAAGAGATGATTATGAAAGGTTCGTAAAAACATATAGACATAAATTTTATAAAGCAAACTGGATTGCTAGTAACAAAAATTATGTTGAAAAGTTTACTAAAGTGTGCGATTTGAGGACCTATTTAGTAAATGAAAATTACAAGGAATACGAAGTAAACGATGTGAACTGTGTTTTTATTGATGTTTTCCCTATAGATGGAATGCCTAAGGGGAAATTAAAACAAAAGTTGCTTATTTAT
>JAFTMR010000011.1 GCA_017452325.1 Phascolarctobacterium sp.
CAACAACCAACTCATCAAACGCAGCTTAGTACTCAACGTAGAAGACGGTGTGAACACCAATGGCAGCACCACCACTTAGATAAAGGTGAAGCTTAGCCAATAACAACTGTACCCTCCTTACCTATCGCAGTAAAGAGGGTACATTGTCTTTTAAACATCACTAAACATTCAGCGGTTTAGCTTTAGATGTTCTTTTGTAAATAGAAATGAGTACGTGTCTTAGATTTATGAATATCCTCCCCGCTGTCTTCCAAGGGAATACCCAAGGCAACCTTGCCATACCAGCCCTTGTGGAAAAATTCTAAACCGGCACCGGTACTTGAAATATAGCTTCTGTCACCCTGCAAATTATAGCTATTATACACTGCGCCATAGTCATAGAACACAAAGCCTCGCAGGCTCTGCTTATCCTTGCTCAAAGGGAAGCCGTATTCCAAGCTGGCGAAGTAACCTTTGTCCCCGCTCAGTTCGCTTTCTTCATAGCCACGCACCGTAGCAATACCACCAACGGAGAACTGTTCGGAAGAAGGCAAATCTTTTTCATCAGTGTATTGTCCGTAAGCACGCAGTAAAAGGTATGTATCATTGGGTAAATTTTGGCGGCGCATCACATAGGCACCATAATAATTACCACTTACCTCCCGCTCCCGCACTGTCAGTTCAGAATCGTAATCACTTACACTCAACTGAACAAACCACAAGCCATTCTTATCGTAGCTACGTGCGTTTAAGCCTGCTTTGAGCAGATTTGTTTCATTATCAGCAATGTCCCAGCCGGCATAAGTAGTATTGGACCACTTACGATGTGCTTCCGCAAAGAAATCTACCTTGGCCAAAGCAGTAACGTTTAGGGGATGGTTAATGCCAATGGCTAAATCATTAGAATATGCCTTAATATCAAAATCTTCAAATTGACCATCAATAATTTTTACCCTGTTACGGCTGTAGGAAAATGTAGCCCTCGTTCCCTTGTTGCTGATAGGCGCATCATAGGCAAGCATACCACTAACACTGCCTTCGGTAAAAATAGGATTCACTACCAGCCTGTCATCCGCACCGCTCAAGCCATAGGCTGCTGACATAAAGCCTGCACGATACAAGCCACTTTCATCCTGGTTGGCATTATCCACAAAGAAGTAGCTTGACCACGGGTTTTCCGGCTCGTGCAAGGTGAGTACTAAATCAGAAGTTCCTACTTCCTTCCCCGGTACAAGCTCTGCACTTAGACGATGGTTGTTGGTATTGTTATATAAAAGCAAATCCTTTTGCAGTTGATTCAAATCGCTTAGCTCTCCTTGTTTGGCAGTAACTCTGTCATACACATAGCCGGAAAGAATACGCTTATTGCCCTGCACTTTAATTTCCCCGTAATGACCTTCAATCAAGCGGATATACACTACGCCATCTTTAATAACCTGCGGAGGTAAAACTGCTTGCGCAGTCTGCACGCCTTTGGCGAGATAAGCAGCGTTAATTTTATCGACAATCTCTTGTAAATCCTTCACCGTCATCACCTGCGTACCATCAAAGGCTACAAGGCTACGCAACTCTTCTACAGAAAGCAGCTCGGACTTAGTCACGCGAACTTCCTTAACCTCAAAGCGAAGGTCTGCCTCCTGAGGAGCAGCAGCCTGCCGTTTAAACTTCACATCCGTGCTTTCAGGAAGGTTATCTTTATATTTACTTTCTTCATAATAGCTACGCAAGGTTGCCTCATCACTTAACTGTCTGGAAGCAAAGTCAAAATCCAAATTTTCAGGTATCGCTGCACCAATGCCACCTGCGCTTCCCCCATTAGCCCAGGCGGTATTTAATAATGTACTTAAAACTGCAGCTGCAAGCAAAAAAGTTCTCGAACATTTTTTCATAACCTCACCTCGTTCTTAGTATTGTTATCTATCACAAACTTTTCAGGTAAAAATTGTCAAAACTTCACCAAAAACTAATTCGACACAGGAACTTCCTACTCCTTTAGTTTAGCTTAAAATTTTGACAAAAAATAAAACCGCAACCCCTAAGAGCTGCGGTTTAGAAAATCTTAAATTATGCACGGGAGATGTAGTCGCCGGTTCTGGTATCGATTGCGAGAACGTCGCCTTCGTTGATGAACAGAGGAACTTTTACAACGTAGCCGGTGTTCATGGTAGCGTTCTTGCTGCCGCCGGTAGCGGTATCACCTTTAATGCCGGGTTCGGTTTCAACAACGGTCAATTCTACGGTGTTGGGCAGGTCAACGCCAAGTACGCGACCTTCATAGGTCATGATTTTAACATCCATGTTTTCTTGGAGGAAGTTAAGAGCGGTGCCCAAGGTTTCTTTGCTCAATTCGGTTTGGTCATAGGTTTCGTTGTCCATGAATACATACATGCCGTCAGATTCATAGAGATATTGCATAGTACGGCGTTCGATACGAGCTTTCGGCATACGTTCGCCAGCGTTGAAGGTGCGTTCAACTACAGCACCGGTGGACATGTTACGCATTTTTGCACGCACGAATGCAGCGCCTTTACCGGGTTTTACGTGTTGGAATTCAACTACTTGCCAGGGGTCACCGTCAATGGTAACGGTTACGTTAGTTTTGAATTCGTTGGTGGAAATCATAAATAAGCCCTCCTAAATATTTGTGTTTTAAGTATTAAACAATTTCAATAAGCTGTTTCTTGACACCGTTCAAAGCCTTAGCCCCATCTTCTGTCAAAACAACAGTATCTTCTATACGAACCCCGCCTTTGCCGGGAATGTATATGCCTGGTTCAATGGTAAAAATCATACCGGTTTCCAGTTTGGCGTTGCCACGCTTGTTAATATTGGGCAGCTCGTGAATTTCAAGTCCCACTCCGTGACCCAAGCCATGAACAAAATAATCGCCGTAGCCACAGGCAACAATGCAGTCGCGCACAATAGCATCCAGCTCCCTGCCGGTCATACCGGTGCGTGCAGCCTTCATACCCTTGTACTGAGCCTCCTGGACAACGGTGTAAATTTCCTTGTGCCAGTCACGAGCCATGCCAAGGACAACAGTTCTGGTCATATCAGAATGATACCCCTTGTACACAGCACCGAAGTCAAAGGTAATGAAATCTCCTACCTCTACCACCTTGTCGCTTGCCATACCATGGGGCAATGCAGAACGCACGCCGGAAGCAACAATAGTATCGAAGGAAACCTTTTCGCTGCCAAGAGCACGCATATAATACTCCAAACGTCCTGCTAAGGAACGCTCGGTGCGACCAGGCTTAATGTCATCCAGCAATTTGAAGAACGCCTCGTCTGCAATGCGGGCAGCAGTAACCATAAGCTCCAGCTCTTTATTATCTTTAATTTGGCGAATACCGCTAAGGTCAAGGCTTTGCAGGCAAGCTTCCTCGCCCAGCAGCTCCTTTAAGCCAACGTATTCACAATAGGTAAAGCGCCCGCCGTCGAAGCCGACCACATTGGCATCCTTCGCCAGCTCTGCAGCCGCAGCCCAAATGCTGCCGGTGTATTCCAGCACCTCAAACATTTTCATTTCGTGCTTGGCTTGCTCCGTGTAACGGCCGTCGGTAATCAAAACGCCCTTTACCCTGTCAAGGTAGAACAAGCTGGAATCGCCACTGAATCCGGTAATGTAACGGATAGTGGTTTCATCCTTGATAATGACACAATCCACCTGTTCCTTCGCCATAATCTCCAGAACCTTGTTCAAACGTGCCATTGCTTCACCACCCTAACTAAATTAAAAGATAATCCACCTTAGTATTTTACCACTCTTGTATAAATCTTTCAAGAATTACCCCCAGAGTTTAGATTAATTCTTCGCAAAACTCTTCTAAAATATCCACTTTGAAGGGCATATTCTCTAAAATGTCAATTACATCATAAAAGGTATCAGGCGTTGCATAAAACTTAACAATGCCTGCCTTGCCGTCAATGGTTCCCACAAGCGCCAAATGCTCATAGCCTTCCATAATCCAGTTCACGTCGGCAATGCGCTCCGGCTCTACCTGCGCGTAAATCATACTTCGGTCGCCGCTACTCATTTAACCTTCCTCCTGAGCAAGGAGCAAGGCAACAGCTCACACTCACTCTTAACAGTGAACTTCATTTGAGCGTGGGGTGCGCAGTCAATATGCTCGCCGTCAGCATTACGCATATCTTCCAAGGTAATTTCCAAAAGCTTGCCATCCGGCATTAAAAGCTCCAGCACCTCTCCCTCTTTAACATTGTTGCGCTGTTCAAAAAGGGCACGCTTATTTTCTTTATCGTAGCCAACTACAATACCCACGAAGTCATGAGTCTGCTCGTAGCTGGAAGTTGTATATACCTGGGAATTTTCATCAGGCTTACCCAAGGCAAAGCCTGTGGTGTACGGGCGGTGCGAAACCTTTTCCAGCTCTTCGCGCCAAGCCTTGCGCACCTTGTACTTATCAATATTGGCAAAGCAGGAGTCAATAGCCTTGCGGTAAACGCTTACCACGGTAGCAACATAGTGTACGCTCTTCATTCTGCCTTCAATCTTCAAGCTGCATACACCTGCGCGCATCAGCTCCGGCAAATAGTCAATCAGGCACAAGTCCTTGCTGTTCATAATGTAAGTACCGCGTTCATCCTCTTGGATATCAAACTGCTCACCGGGGCGGTTCTTTTCCATAATGGTATAATCCCAGCGGCAAGCCTGTGCGCAGGCACCACGGTTACCATCACGACCGGTTAGGAACGCACTTAGCAGGCAACGTCCAGAATAGGAAATGCACATTGCACCGTGGACAAAGGTTTCCAGCTCCACAGTTGTCTTAGCGCCAATCTCTCCAATCTCCGTTAAGGAAAGCTCCCTTGCCAAAACAACGCGCTCCGCTCCCAAAGCCTGCCAAGCATTGACAGTTTCAAAATTTGTAGTATTCGCTTGGGTGCTAACGTGTAGCGGCAGGTTGGGAACAACCCTCTTCGCCACGCTCCACACTCCCAAATCAGAAATAAGGAGCGCATCTACCCCCGTCTTTTCCAAATCCAAAAGGTACTGGGGCAATTTATTAACATCTTCGTTATGAGCAAAAATATTTACGGTAACATAAACCTTTTTACCTAAATCGTGAGCGAAGGCGGTAATCTCTGCAATCTCTTCCATAGAAAAATTATTGGCGAAAGCACGCAGCCCAAAAGCCTTGCCACCTAAGTAAATAGCATCTGCTCCGTACAAAAGAGCCATCTTGCCCTTTTCCATATTTCCTGCAGGAGCAAGCAGCTCAGGTTTTTCAAAAACTCTACTCATTATTATCTCCCGTTATAAATTTCATCAATGGCTTGCAAATGTTCCGCATAAGTTCTGGTGAAGCGGTGACGTCCATTGTTTTCTGCAACAAAATATAAATAATCTGTTTGCTCCGGTTCAAGCACAGCCTCAATAGCACTCAAGCTAGGGCTGCCAATGGGACCAGGGGGCAAGCCATAGTTTTGATAGGTGTTATACGGATTCTGAATCTCCGTATCCTTAAAGGTAATGGTTTCCTTCTGCGCACCTAAAATATATTGAATGGTGGTATCTGACTGGATGGGCATGCCAATTTCCACACGTTTTAAGAACACACCTGCAATACGAGGCTTCTCATCTGCAAAAATTGCTTCCATCTCTACCATAGCAGCCATGTTCACCACGTCACGCAGGTTAAGCTTGCGTTCTTTAACAGTACGCAGCACCCCGTTCTTTTGCATAACCTCGTTAAAATGCCTTACGAAAATGTGCAGGAACTCTTCTTCCGTAGCACCATAGGGCACTTTATAGGTAGCAGGGTAAATAAAGCCCTCGCATTTAAAAATTACATTAGGGTCATCAGTCTGCATGTAATCGTAAGGAGCGTACTCCTTCGCAGCGGCAATGAACTTCTCTGCCTTGCCCAAGCCAAGAGCTTCCAGCTTCCTACCGGTCTTAACCACGTTGAAGCCTTCCGGTACGATAAAATCAATCAGCTCAATACGACCATTGGCAAATTCATTGACAATAGCTCCATTGCTCATACCGCCTTCGATTTTGTACATACCTGCCTGAAGCTTGTTCGCCAAGCCCTTAAAGCGAGCTTCAAACTTAAAGGCAGCAGGGTCCTTTACCAACTGCTTCTCGTGCAGCATCTCTGCAATATCAGCAGTAGTCATCCCCACCTTCACATGCACAATCTGCGCACCTTCCTTGGCGAAATCCTTATTATCACCCAGAATATGCATCCAGCCCAGCAAACCGGCTACCGCCAGTACAAACACTTCTGACGCTATACAAAACAATTTTTTTATCATTAAAACTACTTATCCACAAAAAAAATCGCCGGACAAAACGTACGGCACTATTTTAATTTTACACTTCTTCTTCCCA
>JAFTMR010000079.1 GCA_017452325.1 Phascolarctobacterium sp.
AAACGTGGCTTACAGTTGCAAATTTTAGGTTTGGTCATAACTGTGGTAACAGTTTTGGCGGCGCCTAGTGAAGCCATCTACTACGGCATATTAACATTTTTCGGTAGCGCTATGTGGTTGACGCTGCTTCTGAAAAAAGCATTGCAGCAAGTTCCTGCGGTAATCGGTATGGCGGCGAGCGTAGCAGGTTACTTTTTAACTAAGGACATTGCTACGGGCGGGGCAAATCTTTTTGGTAAAGAGCTTTTTGCTTTTCCACAGTGGCTTTACCAAGATGTTTTTGCCATCCTAGGGTTCCATAGCAATAACTTTCATTCCTCAGACTACGTTCCCCTATTACCACATATTTTCCTTTTTTGGTTTGGGATGTACCTATTTGCCTGGCTAGGAGAACATTCCTTACTGGACAAGCTCATTTGTGGTAACTATAAAATATTTACCTATCCAGGTACCCATTCTTTAGAAATTTATATTTTACATCAACCCCTCCTTATGGGGATATGCTACCTTATTTTTGGATATATACCGTAAATTTCACGCAGAGTTCATAGATTAAAAAAGGAAGTATTTATACAGTGTCGAAAGAATAAAGGTCGGAATGTTTTTATACACCATATCCTTTTTGAATGGAGCACATTATGCTTAAAGGAAGAAATTTATTAATTGCAATAGTACTGTTGCTTTCTGCAGTCTATTATGGCTTAGTTACCCATATTGTTCCCCGTTATATAAAGCAGATGCTTCCTGTTGCCGAAACCTTGGCGCAGGATTACATCAATGGTTCGGTAAAAATTGGTGGCATGTATTGGGGCGGAGGTCTTTCTGCGGAAGTAACTGATATTGTTATTAAAGATGATAATAAAAAAGATGTTGCTATGTTGCCCAAAACCATTGTGCATTTTCGCCCTTGGCTCGCTCTTGGCGGTGCAGAAAAGGTTTTGACCCGCGTTGAGCTTACTAAGCCAGAGGTATTTCTGATAATGGATAGGCAAGAGCGTTGGAACCTGCAAGATTTTTTGAAGCCTTCTGAATCTACAGAAACTCCTTTTTACGGTTTGCTGGAAGTTCAGGAAGGTTTATTGCATGTGACAGTACCTGATGGCGAATGGGATGTAACTGTTAATGGCGACATTAATGGTGGTGCTAACCCTAATTTCGCAGTGCACGCTGATATCAGTGTGGGGGAAGAGCATCTTAATTTGCAAGGCTTGCTCACTATGGAGGGCGTAGGCAACCTTAGTTTAAAAACAGAGTCTGTGAATCTTGCCAATTACGCGGCAGCAGCGCAGTTCTTAGAAAATATTAAAGACAATACGGGCTTCATCCAAAATTTGCATCTGCATTGGGAAAATGATGGCGAGCGTGTACAGATCGATGGTGAAGGTAAATTACAAGCTGTTAGTGGTGCAATGCTCTTAAACAATGCTTGGCATAAATTTCAATTGGATGGGGCAGTTAGCGTTATTGACAATGTGCTTAGCTTAAAGCCTTTAGAGGTTGTGGTTGATGAACATAAGCTCAGCATTGTTGGCGAAGCTGACTTGGCAGATCTGAAAGATTTGGAAAGCATTAAGGCGCAAGGTAAGCTGACCTACGGTGAGGGTAGTATTGCGTTTAGTTGTGGTTATGATGAAACTGCTAAAGCCTTCTTGGCAGAGGCTGATTTTAAAAAGGTAGCAATCTCCTTGCCTGATAGAGAGGAAGACACCGTAACTTTAAACGGGGCAATTGCTTTGGCAGCAGATGTGCAGGACGAAAAGGTAGATGTACAGGCTGCGGCGGATGCCTTTGATTTAAGCTGGCGCACTTTGCGAGTACATAAGTTGGGATTTGACGGAACCTTTATCAATGGTAATCTTGATATTAAACATTTAAGTGCTTTGGCAGGTGAGGCGGGAAGCCTTGTTGTCAATGGTACTATTGGAGCAGATAATAGTCTGCAGTTGAGCGGGCGTATGGCAGAATTTCCTATCGACCCGTTTTTGAGCGTTGCTGGACAAGTTGGCAGTGGCTTGTGCTCCACTGGCTTTGATATTACCGGTACCCTTGCTGCACCAGAGTTTGGCGGTATTGTTCAAGTACGTCGCATCGATTTTATGAAGCAGAACATTGTGGAAGCTCATGGTCATGTAGCTATGCAGGATAATGTGCTTACCATTACGGACTTTATTGCTAACATGAAGCAGGGTCAGCATATTTTGAACGGTACTGTTAATTTACAGGGAGCAGAGCCAGTAGTGGATGTTTCCTTAAAAACTGTGGGGGTTCGCGCTGAACCTATTGTGGCACTGGTAGCTCCGGAAGTGAAGCTGACGGGCAATGTCGATAACCTAGTGCGTGTTAAAGGTAGTGTGGCGAATCCTTCCGTTATCGGGCAAGTGTGTCTTACAGATGGCAGTGTTCAAGGATTCTTGCTTGATAAGATCCAAGGTAAGTATGATTACCGGGATGGACAGGTTGATTTGTGTGACGTGGGTATCAAGGCACTTTCGGCAGAGGTGCTTTTGAACGGTACTCTGTCTAAGGAGCAGAAGCTCGACTTTACTATGGAGGCTAATAACGTAAGCCTGGAAAGGTTGCCAATTATGGCAAGTGATCTGGATTTGCGTGGGTTTATCAATCTGGACGGACATTTGGGCGGCAATTTACAGAAGCCTTATTTTAAGGGCGAGGTAAATGGCGAGGAAATCTTCGTCAATGGGGAAAAGCTAACAGAGCTTAGCGGTAGTCTTGAAAGTAATGGACGAGAAACAAATAAAGTTGATATTCGCTTTAAGCAGCCCTACCTTCATGATGAAAGCAACTATGGTTTATTTACTGCAGATTTGAATCTTGACCTTGTAGAAAAATATATGCATGGCAAGGTGCTTACCCTGTGGGGTAATTTAGGTGGCATCTTGCGTATGGCAAAGCAGGATTATAATATAGATGGTACTGCCCAAGGTGAATTAGTATTTTCTCCCGAAGGTAAGGGTAGTGGCGTTAATATTGCTATTGATGCGGACGACGTTAAGATTAATGATTTGAACTATTATAATATGCATTTTAATGGTCAGCTTGTACAAGGGGTTCTTTATATTGATGATGTGGAACTGCAGGAGCAGGAAAACATTAAGAATAAGGGACTTATTACTGCAGGCGGTCTGGTTGATTTGCGTGAAAAACGTTATGATGTATCGTTAACGGCAATCAAGGCTAACCCTGCCATTGCTGCTGCGTTCATGACAAATCCACCCCCTATTACCGGTGAAATGGATTTACAACTTTATTTGGACGGTACCTTTTCGGACCCGACAGGTAAAGCCAATCTTATTATTACCAATGGCAGTGTTTCCGGTGTAACTATGGACAAATTGGTTGCAGCGGCTGTAATGGGTGAAGATAAGATTATATTGGAAGAGTTTTATGCTACGAAAGATATTTATGGAATAAAGGCCTTTGGCGATATTCCCTTGGATTTATTGCGTGACAAGGCGCGCCGTCGTAATCCCAATGCACAGATGAATATTGAAATTGATTTGGCTAACGCCCGTCTGGCGATGCTGCCTGCTTTAACCAAGCTGGTTGAGTGGGGGGCTGGGGATACTCATGGCAAGCTGACCTTGGCAGGAACATTGGAAGACCCTTTGATTTTTGGCTCCATTGAAATTCCGGAAGGCAGTGTTAAGTTAGCAGATGTTGATACTGTTATCGATAATATTCATGCTGATGTAGAGTTTCAAGGTAGGAAAGTTGCTCTTAATGATTTATCCGCAGTACTTGGTGAGGGTAAGATTAGTGCCAATGGTAGTTATGCCCTGCGTGCTGACGTGGACGAGCCCTATAGCCTGAATATTGTAGCCGATAACGCGGAAGTGGCTTCGGAAATCTTTACCGGCAGAGTCAATAGTAATATTCAAATAGTTCCCCAGGAATATCGGGACATGGCTCGAAAGCAAGGTAATTTGCCTGCGCCTTTAGCTTATCGCCCACTTGTTAAGGGCTTGGTGAAATTGGATGACGTTCTCGTCAATATGCCAACCATTCCCGACATGGGTGAGGATGAGGGCGGTAATTATGGTATGGATTTGCAAATTGAGCTTGGCAAGAAGATACATCTCTTCAATAAATATCTATACGATATTTGGCTGAGCGGAAATATGCATATTAAAGGTAGTACTGTATTCCCGATTATCGAAGGCAAGATAAATGCGGATAAGGGAAGCATTACTTATCTGCGTACACCTTTCAGGCTAAAGAATGCTTCTGTTAACTGGCTGACACCGGGCTCTTTCTTACCCAATGTAAATTTAGAATCTGAAGCTCGCTTTAGTCGCTATGATATTTACATGCGTATTACCGGTCCTTTGGAGGAAATGGATTTGCAGCTTAGCAGTAATCCTCCCCTGGATAAGAATACCATTGTAAGAATGTTAACCCTGCAACGTGATAGTGCAGGAAGTGACGATGTAAGTAGTGAGGACATGGCAAACTTGATGACTGCTGGTTTACAGATGACAGTTTTAGGTGACGTGGAAATGCTTTTGAAGCAAACTTTAGGTCTTGACCAGTTCCGTATCTATACTGGCAAGGTACGTTCCGGGATTGGCTTTGAACATTCTAGGGACCGTAATCAGGAGCTTACCCAAGACGAGCGTAATCAGTATAATTTATTACTGAGCAAGTATTTGGGAAGCCGCTTTATGGCTGGCTATACTACTAGCTTTGACGGTATTGACAGAAGCATTTTTGGGCAGTACGATATTAACAGACGTTTGAATGTTACTTATTCCAGAAGCTATGACTTATCTAACGAAGCGGAGGATTGGTTTGGCTTGGAATATAAGGTAACTTTTAATTAAAATTTTAGGGAAAGGAGGGCGAAGAATGCTACAAGGCTATTTGGAAGAATTGCGTAAGACGAAGCTCTTGGAGCCTGCAGAGGAGTATGCTCTGTGGGAGCGTGTAGCACAGGGCGATTTAGGGGCGCATCAAAAATTGATGACTGCTTATCAGCCCTTGGTGTTCAAGCTGGCAATGAGCTTTATGCTTCCTGAAAGTGATACCATGGAGCTTATCCAGGAGGGTATGGTTGGGCTGTTGGAAGCAGCAGAAAACTACGATTATACTCGTGGTGTAGCCTTTAGTGTTTTTGCTTCCTTTCGTATTAAGGGTAGTATGTTAGATTACCTCAAGAAATCCAATAGTGGTAATTTATACTTGGAAGGAGATTTAGGCAGCGGTTTAACTCTGGGGGAAACCTTGGCTTCGGTACAAGCTTCACCTACGGAATTGGCAGAGCGCCAACTGCTTCAGGAAAAGGTTGCTCAAGCTTTAGGACGTTTACCGGAAAAGGAACAGCAGGTAATTACGGGTATGTACCTGGAGGATAAAACTGCGCAGTCCATGGCGAAGGCCATTGACGTAAGCTTGGGGCATGTCTACCACTTGCAGAAAAAGGGTGTTAGGCGCATCAGGGGGATGCTGTCCAGGTTCATCCATGATTTCAATAAAAGTTAAAAATAAATTTTGCTTTACAAAAACTATATCAGAATAGTATCATTGAATAGATATACTTAGTATGGTGTACTATTTTGCTCAAAAACGAATTTAATCGCTCAAAACAAGGTATTAAACCATAATTCTTTTCGGGATTGTGATTATATGTATCTTTGTAGAAAGGGGTTAGTAGCGTGGCACATAAGAATCGTTCTGTGTTTCAACGTATTCGCAGCGTTAAGACCAGTTTGGATAATGCCGAGCAAAGCTTTTTAGACAATAATGGTATGCGTGGCGAGTTGGATTTGATGCTGGCAGAGGCGGAACTGAAAAATTTGCGACGCAAAAAGGATATTCCTTGGAGTTGGAACAGGCATGTGCTGGCTATGTGTGTGGCTGCTTTGTTAGCGTTAGCCGGTTTTGGCGGCTGGTATTATGCTCATGGCAGCATTGCAATGGCAGGCAAAAATCAAGAACCTGTGACGACGGCTCCTAGTGTACAGATGGAGCAGGCAGTAAACTCCGTACAAACTAAAAAGACAGTAATTATACCGGTGTTCGGTGATAAAACCATAAATAATGTACCTGCTTATAGGCAAGCAGATTATAATCAGCAGGTAAACATAAATGAAGCAGACATGCGACGCTTGGTGCAGTCTGCCAGAGTAGAACTTAGTAATTCCAAATAAACTTTAGGAGGACCTAGATGAAGAAAAGATTTTTGTTACAGCCTCTCACGATAGGTTTGGCAGCTGCCTTGTTTGCAGTTCCTGCTTTTGCAGAGGAGCAACCTGAGGTTGCGCAAAATGCTGCCGTTTTGATTGAGGCTGCTGATGCAGTTGCTCCCCAGGCTGAAGTAGCTCAAGCACAGCCTGAAAATAAACTTGCTCAATATTTAGGTAAGACCATTACTAAACAAAGTGTTACTGGTAGCACTGTGCTCAGTGAAGAAGAAGTACTTGCTGTTGTGAAAACTAAACCGGGTATGGAACTGACTGAGATTGGTTTGAGCGAAGACTTGGGTGCTATTTATGATATGGGCTGGTTCTATGATTTACGTCCGGAATTTAAAGAAGTTCCCGAGGGCGTGCAAGTAACCTACCATGTATTGGAAAACCCTACCTACAGCAAATTGAATCTGGTAGGTAATACTGTAATTGACAAGCAAAAAATCAACGGTCTTTTTAATTTGGAAGAAGGCTCCGTTGTTAACTTAAAGGATATCAACCGTCGAGTTCTGAAATTAGAAGAAGAATATCGTCAAGCAGGGTATATCTTGGCTCGCGTTACTGACGTGCATATGGACCAAGATGGTACTTTGAACTTAACTGTTAATGAAGGTATTGTAGAGGACTTCAAAGTTAAGGGCAATGTCAAGACTAAAGACTATGTTGTTACCCGCGAAATGCGTCTAAAAAAAGGTCAACCCTTTAATGCTAAAGACGCTCGCCGTAGTATGCAACGCATTTATAATTTAGGTTACTTTGAAGATGTTAACGTTAAGCTGAACCCCGGTAAGGAACCTAACTCTGTAGAAGTAGAAATTGCTGTTGTAGAAATGAACACCGGTACCTTTGGTATTGGTGCAGGCTACTCCAATGCTGACGGCTTTGTTGGTATGATTTCCATTGGTGATAAGAACTTCCGCGGTACTGGCGACAGAGTTAATATTCGTTGGGAATTTGGCGGCGAAGATAACAAGAACTACGACTTTAGCTATACCCGTCCTTGGTTGGATGAAAAAGAAACCATGGCTACCATCAATTTGTACGATATCACCAACGAATATGCGGACTATAATATTGATGGTGATGAAATTGCTCGTTACGACAAAAAACGTCGTGGTCAGGAATTAACCTTGAGCCGTAGAGCAGAAGATGAATTCATCAGCAACTATATCACCCTTAAAAACCGTGACGACATCTATGAAGGTGAAGCAGACGGTTACGAAGGCGATAGAGATCAATACTATGAAGACCAGTTCCATCCACAAAGTGGTCAAGGTTCTAGTTACTGGAGAGATTATTATCCGCAAACAGCTGCTGAACGTCGCAAAGAAAACTTTGGCGTAACCCGTTCTGTTACTTTAGGTCGCGTACTGGATTCTCGTGATAATATTTATGACCCGCATGAAGGTAAACGCATTTCCTACAGCATTGAACATGCAGGCTTTATGGGCGGCGATTTTGACTTTACTAAATTTACCGCTGATTACCGCTACTACTATCGTGCAGGTGGCGAATCTGTATGGGCATTGAACTTGGGGGCTGGTTATGCAGATGGCGATATGCCGCTCAGCCAACGCTTCTCCATGGGTGGTAGTGATACTCTGCGTGGTTATGAAGATGATCAATTCCGTGGTAACAGTATGTTGAAAGCTACTTTGGAATATCGTTTCCCCATTGTTAAGAAGGTACAAGGTGTACTCTTTACCGATAATGGTTATGCATGGGATAATCGTTTTGAAGACGAATTTGACTTTGGTTTAATCAAGAATAGCTTTGGTGTGGGCTTACGCATCAACTCACCCCTTGGCCCTGTTAAACTTGACTATGGTTACGGTGATGATGGCGGTAAATTCCACTTTAGCTTTGGTGGACAATTCTAATATTTGGAGTTTGTTATGAAGTCCAAACTGTTTTTAACTCTTGCTGCAATGACAAGCTTTTTGCCATTGCAGCAAGCTTTTTCTATGCCAATAGAACAGGTTTATGTGCAAGTTGAGGATGTGACCGGAGGAACCAGTGCGCCCTTGCTTGAAAAAATGAGTACTAGTATGCAGCTTGTTGCTCAGCAGCTTTTGTTGGACAGAGATACAGAAGTCATACAGCCTGTACAGCAGGAATACGCAACCCTACTGACGGATATTGCAGATAGGGTGCTGACAGGTTATTATCTACAAAGTACTCAGCTTACTATTGATAAGGAAGCTGAACTGGTTTTACAAATTAGACCTTGGAGTTCAGCTATTAGTAATGTGCAGGTAGATTTGCAGTTTTCCGGTATTGAGCAGCAGACTTCTGAATTACTGGAGAGCAAGTTGCCAAACCTGAAACAGCAGCTGCACAATACAATTAGTGGTGCTTCTGTTGATGCTAGTGATTGGGCTGATGGCGTGTTGAGAAAAATGGTTCGTCAGCAGGTGGAGGCAGTCTTGCCTGAGTTTAAGGTGGCTGTGGATTTGGTAAATGAAGCTGATAAAACTATTGTACAGGTGATAGTTTATCCTGTTGGACAGCTAGTGCGTAATGTGGATTACAGTATGCGTTCAGAGGCAATACCTAATATTTTGTTAATGAAGCTAAAATACAAGTATGAGGATGAATGCAATAAGCTTAGAGGCTTACCTGTAAATTATGTGGAGCGTCAGAAGCAGGAGATTGCAGAATTCCTGCTTGCCAAATTGCGTAGTGAGCCTGAGCTTGTTGAGTATGATTTGCATCCGCGTGTACATATAGAGCCTGATACCGACTTAGGTGTAGAAATTATCATTGACTCGGACAAATATAAGATTTGGTTTGAGGGTTATGGTGACATCGGCAGGGGAGAAGATAATCTTTCCGGCAAAGCTCATATTGGTAAGTTTATTTCGCCTGTGGAAGAAATGTTTGGAGAGGTTGAACTAGCACTTGATGATGTGGACTGGAATTTTGGTGCGGGCTACACTCGTTACTGGGGGAAAAGTGGCTGGTCTTATGTACGCAGAATGCCAGATGGTGACAATAATTACAGGTTAGAATATTATTTGGATCCCAAGTGGCGATTGCGGGCAGAGCATTTTTCCGGAGATGACCGTAATGAATATGGGGTACGCTATCGTATCCATGAATTTTTAAGTGCGGAATACGTTTATGGCGGCGATGAATTCTATTTGAGAATAATCGGAAATTTATAGCTTTTCTTGAAAGAACTGCTATAGACTGATATAATAAACTATATATTTATGTAAGAAAGCAGGGATTATATTATGATGCAGCATTTGCGCAATCCGAAAAATGTTAAATTAGTTTCTTTGTTTGTGGCAGCAATCTTTGTTTTAGGCTGCTTTGCTTTGACTTTATCCCAAAGTGGTTTTGGTAGCACTGCTTCCGCAGCAGCTAAGGAGTCTGCTATTGGTGTGGTAAATTATCAAATGTTGGTATCCCAAAGTCCTGAGCTGGCAAATGTAAGAACTGCTATGCAAAACGAAATTGCCGTTGCACAAAAAGACTTTGACGAAAAAAGCAAAACTATGAATGATAACGAAAAACAACGTTACTACAAACAATTGCAAGAACGTATTGGTAATAAAGAAAAAGAATTGATGGATCCTGTTTTGAAAAATATCGAAATGAACATTCAAAAGATTGCTGATAAGAAAGGCTTGTCCGTAGTTGTTCACAAGGATACTGTTGTATTTGGCGGTGTTGATATTACTGACGAAGTAATTAGAGCTTTGCAAAAAGGTTAATATTTCTATGCCATTAGAGGCCCTTTTGGGCCTCATTTGCTGTTGGTGCAGGAGGAATGATTATGGGCAGAAATTTGCTGATAATATTAGTTTTGGGTACATTCTTTGTATCTGCCTGCGGTAATGTGCAGAAAAATGGGGATGCTCCTGTTCATAATGAACAGGGAAAAATAGTTATTAATGAAGCAAACACACAAACCCTTGCTAAGCTGCAGGAACTTAAAGAGCTTAGTGAGGCCAATTATAGGATTGCTGATGCTAATACTCAGATGGTAGAATGGCGGGGCAGAGAAGTTGCCCTGCTGAAAAAGTATCGTTTGCAGGTTGAGCAAGAGGCAGAAGAACAAATAGCTCTCCAAAAGCAGCAGCTCGAGGAAGAGTATCAGCTAAAGCTGTTTAACTTGAGAATGAGGCTGGAATCCTTAAAGATGCGTTCTAAAGAACGTACTCTATGGGAAGACCAGATAGAAGATTTGCGTTTGGAAAGAGAAGCAAGGCTTGCTCTTTTACAAAAGAAAAAACAAGCTTATATTGATGAGAAAATGAAGGCGTATAAAATAGGAATGCAGCAACGTCTAGATGCTAAGGCATCCTCTTTGCCTTGAGATATTAATGTGTAGTTTTAAGACTTTTAGATAAGTGAGGTTATTGATCATGAAAAAACTTTTAGCTGGTTTGTTGATTACCACTTCTATGCTTACTTTTGGATGCAGTGGACGTAACGCAGAGTTTGGTACTGTAGATATGCAAAAAATTGAAAATGAAGCGGTATTTGTAAAAACTACTAAAGACGAAGTTACTAAACGTATGGAAGAGCTGCAAGTGGAAATGGAAAAGGCCATGGAAGGAAAGTCTGTTGAAGAACAACAAAAAGTCATGGGTGAGTATTCTGCTAAGGCACAACTCTTACAAAGCGAGGCTCAGAACAAATTGAAATCTAGCTTGGATAGTGCTTTGCATCAGGTTGCTAAAGAAAAAGGTTTGGGCGCTATTTTGCATAAAGAGGCAGTTCCTCAAGGTGGTACTGATGTAACCCAAGCTGTTATCGATAAAATGAAATAAATTATATGGCGGACGGAAGAATTGTCCGCTTTGACTTGTGGAGGTTTGTATGATGGAGAAGAGCGTACAAGAATTAGCAGAATTTTTGCATGGCACTGTAGAAAATAATAATCCTGAATTAGTAGTTACCGGTGTTGCCGGATTGGTTGAAGCTGGACCGCAGGATATTTCCTTTGCGGTACCTCCTCACGTTGAACATTGCCATTTAAGTAAGGCAGGCGTAATGGTATTGAGCCCTGCTGACCCTCAATTGGATGGCAGACCTGTCATTCGTGTGGAAAATCCTCGCGCTGCTTTTGCTGCTTTGCTGGAGTTGTTCCGTGCGCCGGAAGAAGTAGAACGTGTAATCAGTCATTTGGCTTATGTGGCACCCACTGCTAAAATTGGCGAGAACGTAGCCATCCAACCCTTCGCTGTTGTTGAAGACGGAGCAGAGGTTGGTGATGGTACTATTATTTATCCTCATGCTTATATTGGCAAACGAGTTAAAGTTGGTAAAGACTGTATAGTATATCCCAATGTAACTGTTCGCGAAGACTGCATTCTGGGAGACAGAGTTATTTTGCAGGCTGGTGCTGTTATCGGCGGTGATGGCTTTGGCTACATTACTCAAAACGGCAAGCACAGCAAAGTTTTGCAAACCGGTAATGTTATCTTACATGATGACGTAGAAATTGGTAATAATACTTGCATTGACCGTGCAACTGCAAATAGTACTATTGTTGGTAAAGGCACTAAGATTGATAACTTGGTACACTTGGGGCACAACGATATTTTAGGTGAAAACTGTTTGGTTGTGGCTCATGTTGGTATTTCTGGTAGTGTTACCGTTGGTAACAACGTAACCTTTGCTGGTCAAGTAGGTACTGTTGGTCATATTACCATTGGTGATAACTGCGTATTTGGTGGCAGAACTGGTATTACTAATAATATTCCGTCTAACTCTTTTATGGCTGGCTTCCCTGCTATGCCTCATAAAGAGTGGTTGCGTCAGGAAGCAAATCTGCGCAAGTTGGGTGATATGCTTAAACGTGTTAAAACCTTGGAGAAAGAATTGGAAAAATTACAAGGAAAGTAATTTTTGAGATGGTGTAATTAGTGTTAGGTTATTATATTGTAAAATTATTTAGCAAATTGATGTGTATTTCTCCCCGATGGTTTCGTAATTTATGTGCGAAGCTGATAGGTGGTGTTGCCTGTTTGGCTGTGCCGAAGTGGCGTATGGAGATTGCCATTGACAATGTAATGGAGTGCTTAGGTGTAGGCAAAGAACGAGCTGAACAGATTGCTTATGGTAGTTTAAGGCGTTTTGGACGTATGACTGTAGAAGTGATGCGATTCCCCCTGCTTTCTCCTCAAAATATAGGTGAGGTGGTAAGAGTAGAAGGCTTGGAATATTTAGAAGCTGCTTACCAGAAAGGAAAAGGCGTCATCATGGCTACTGGCCATTATGGTAACTGGGAACTTTTGGGCGCGACAGTTGCTTTACATGGATACCCTATGTTGTCTATTGCCAGAAAGCAAAATAATGGGCATATGGATAAATTTATTAATGAGTATCGTCAAATGGTTGGTCAGAAGGTGGCTTACAATCATGGTGAGCGTGATCTGCTATCTATCAGCAGAATGCTTAAAGAAAAACATCTCTTAGGCATTTTGTATGACCAGGATACTAATTATGGTGGAGTAGAGATTGATTTATTCGGAAAGAAGTCTAAAATTCCTGTAGGAGCAGCAGCTCTGTCTAGGATTTATGGGTCTCCTATTTTGCCTATCTTTATGCATAACAATGATGATGGGACTTGTACAGCGAGGATTCATCCTCCCTTGTATACTCCAAAAACAAAAAATAAAGAGGAAGATTTTTATACAGTTACCAAGCAGTTGGTGACCGTATTGGAACACGAAATCATAAATGATCCGTATATGTGGTTTTGGGTTCATGATAGATGGAAAGATAAGCGTCGTCGTTTAGGCGATAAGAAAAAGTAAAGGAGGAGAGTAATGACGGCTAAAAATATGCAACATACTATTTGCAAAGAGATTACCTATTCTGGCATTGGCTTACATTCAGGTAAAGAAGTAGTAATGACCTTTAAGCCTGCTGCGGTGAATACAGGTGTTGTTTATGTACGCACCGATTTGCCGGAGCGTCCTGAAATAAAGGCTTTGGCTGAAAATGTTAGTTCTACAGTAAAGGCTACAACGATTAGCGCCAATGGTGCCGAGGTTTTTACTGTTGAGCATTTAATGGCGGCGTTGTCTATGATGGGTGTGGATAATATTTATATTGAAATGTCTTCTCCGGAACCTCCTGTTACCGATGGTAGTGCCAAGGTTTTTTGTGAACTTATAGAAGAAGCCGGATTGAAGGAACAGGAAGAAGAACGTAAGGTTTACTCCTTAGACAGAGCATTCCACGTTCATGATGGTGACCGTTATATTGCAATTCTTCCCTATGATGGTTATCGTATTTCTTTTACTTCCATTAATAAACATCCTTTGCTTGGAACTCAGTATTTTGATATTGAACTAGATAAAGAAAGTTTCACCAAGGAGATTATGGCTGCACGTACCGTTGCCTTTACTGAAGAGTTAGAAATGCTCAAAAAGCTTGGTCTTGGTTTGGGTGGTAGCCTAGAAAATGTGGTTGTATTTGATAAGGATAAAATTTTATCAGTGCCTCGTTTTGATGACGAGCTTATTCGCCATAAAATTCTTGATGTGATTGGTGATTTGTATTTATTGGGACACATTAAAGGACATGTTATTGCTGTTAAGACAGGGCATGCCTTCAATTCACAGATTGCTAAACAAATTCAGGCGTATAGAACAAAGGAGGAGAAATAAATGACCGTATTAGATATTAATGAAATCAAAAAAATTCTGCCCCATCGTTATCCCCTGCTGTTGGTAGACCGTATTCTTGAAATTGACCCGATGAAGCGTGCAGTTGGCATTAAAAATATTACCGCTAACGAAGTGCAGTTTTTAGGTCATTTTCCGAATGAACCGATTATGCCTGGCGTACTGCTTATTGAAGCAATGGCACAAGTTGGTGGTGTTGCTATGCTTTATCCGGAGGAAAACCGTGGTAAGATTGCTATGTTTGTGAAGATTGACAACGTGCGTTTCCGTAAACAAGTTGTGCCTGGAGACCAAGTTGTAACTACTGCAGAAGTTGTTAAGACTATGCGTGGTAGTATGGGAATTATTCATTGCGAAGGTAAGGTTGATGGCGTAGTGGCTTGCGAATGTGATTGTACCTTTGTAATTAAGGATCCTATTGAATAAATAATAAAATATAGCTCTAATAGATAGAAAAGATTAGAAAAACAGATTATTAGAGATATAAACATAGAAAACAGAAAAAATTTCGATGTTAAATTTTCTTTTAACTTTAGATTGTACTTCTATATTTACGTTTAGTCATTTAATCAGATGATTAACCTTGAGGAGTGAAAAGAATGTGTTCGGTAGAAATGCCTGAAAATAAGATTCATGAAACTGCCATCATTCATCCTACTGCTGTTTTGGGCAAGGGAATTGAAGTTGGGCCTTATGCTGTTATTGATGCAGAAACTGTTATCGGTGACGGCTGCAAGATTGGTCCTCACGCAGTTATTCATAAGTATACTACTGTTGGGAAAAACTGCACTTTCTTCCCTGGTTGTTCCATTGGTGCAGACCCGCAGGATTTGAAATTTGTAAACGAAAAATCTTATACTATTATTGGTGATGGTTGTACCTTCCGTGAATGTTGTACTGTTAACAGGGCTACTGGCGAGGGCAATGAAACCCGTATTGGTAACAATATTTTGATGATGGCCTATACTCATATTGCCCACAACTGCATTGTTGGCAACAATGTAATTATGTCCAATGTGGCTACTTTGGCTGGTCACGTTATTGTGGAAGATCGTGCTGTAATCGGTGGTCTCTCTGCTGTGCATCAGTTCTGCAAGATTGGTCGTAATGTTATGATTGGTGGTATGGCTCGTGTAACTCAGGATTTGCCTCCGTTTATGATTGCGGCTGGTGATCCGGCGTATGTTTCCGGTTTGAATAGTGTTGGCTTGGCACGTGCAGGTATGCCGGCGGAACATCGTAGTGAACTGAAAAAGGCTTTCCGAATCCTTTACCGCAGTGGCTTAAGTTTGCAAGAAGCCATTGCTACTATGGAGCAAGAACTTGAAAGCAATGAACCGGTAGAACATCTGTTGCGTTTCCTGCGTACTGTTGACCGCGGTATTATCCGTACTCGCAGAGGATAAGCAATGGAAGTACTGGGTATACTTTCCGGTATTGGGCATTTACCAGTAGAAGTTGCCAAGTCTGCTAAAAGTTTGGGCTATGAGGTTATTGCCGTTGGGGTAGTTCCTGATATTGACCCGGAATTGGCAGATAGCGTTGACAAGTACTATGACATCAATATCGGTAAAATAGGAAAGATTATCTCTACTCTAAAGAAACATAAAGTAAAAAAGGTAACTATGATTGGTAAGGTTACCAAAGAAGTCCTGTATAAAGCTGGTGCTATCGTTCCGGATTTGCGTGCCATTAAAATTTTGGCAAGCATTCCTGATCGTAAGGATGATACCATAATGAATGCCATCGTAAAAGAAATTGAGAGCGAAGGTATTGCAGTTATGGATCAAACCGAATTAATCAAACCTCTGTTACCAAAGCCAGGCGTTTTGACAAAACGAAAACCCACAGAGGAAGAATTGGCTGATATGGAGTTTGGTTTTACCATGGCTAAAGCTATTGGCGGCTTGGATATTGGACAGACTGTTGTTGTGAAAAATCGTGCTGTTATGGCAGTTGAAGCCATAGAAGGTACCGATGCATGCATTTTGCGTGGTGGTTTCCTAGGAAAGGGAGGAGTTATTGTCGCTAAGGCAGCAAAACCTTCTCAGGACCAACGTTTTGATATTCCTGGGTTTGGAACAAAGACGATGGAATCTATGATTCACGCAGGAGCTACCGGTATTGTTATTGAAGCTGGTAATACCTTAGTGGTAGATAGGGAGAAAACTATCGCTATGGCAGACGCACACAATATCACCATTCTTGTTAAATAAAAATTTGAAAAAATTTATTTTCTTAGCGAGCGACATCGTTTGTTGCTCGCTTTTTGTGTTATAATGTATATTGAAATCTTGTGAGTATTTTTATTATCTGATATAAAAACGTATTGAAGGAGTTATTATGGCAAAAGTTTTAATTTCAGCAGGAGAAGCGTCTGGTGATATTCATGCAGCCGCTGTGACTGCGGCAATTAAAAAGATAGACCCTACTACCGAAGTTTTTGGAATGGGGGGAGATGCCCTGCGTAATGCTGGTGGGGAAGTGCTGTTCGACATAAAGGATCATGGAGTTATGGGCTTCGTTGAAGTTTTGAAGAAACTTCCTGATTTGTTTAAGTTACGGGATGATTTCTCTCGGGTTATGGACGAACGCAAGCCTGACTGCTTGATTACGGTAGATTATCCAGGTTTCAATATGAAGCTGGCGAAACTTGCTCACGATAAGGGAATACCTGTAGTTTCTTATATTGCGCCTTCTGCTTGGGCTTGGCATAAAAGTAGAGCCAAGAATGTTGCGAAGATTGTTGACAAGGTAGCATGTATTTTTCCTTTTGAATATGATGTATATAAAGAAGCAGGAGCAAATGTAGAGTTCGTGGGACATCCTTTGGTGGATATTGTGAAACCAAGTATGTCTGAGGAAGCCGCGTATGCTTTTGCAGGGAAACAGCCTGGAAGGAAGCTTATTCTTTTAATGCCAGGTAGCCGTCTGATGGAAATCGAAAAAATGTTACCAACACTTCTAGAAGCAGCCAAGCTTATCAAGAAGCAGCTGCCTGAAGTGGATTTTGTTATGCCTAGGGCAGGAACCATACCTATTAGTCTGTTGGAAGAAAAGATTAAGGCATCCAATGTAGATGTAAGGATTACAGAAGGTAATAATTACGATTTGTTCAATGTAGCAGATCTGGCTTTGGCAACAAGTGGAACCGTTACCTTGGAGGCTGCTTTGTGTGGTTTGGGAAGTGTTATAGTTTATAGAACCAACCCACTTACCTATTTTATTGCCAAAATGGTAGTTAACATTCCTCACATTGGATTACCTAATATTGTTGCCGGTAGAGGAGTTTTGCCAGAATTGATACAAAACGACTTTACTCCGGCAAGAGTTGCCCAAGAAGCTATAGGGTTGTTAGAAGAAGAACGTAATGCACAGATGAAAAAAGATTTAGCATACGTTAAAGAAAGATTAGGAAAGCCGGGAGCCGTTGGGCGTGTGGCTGAATTAGTTTTGAGTTTTGCTGGGGAGAAAAGATGAAACAATATTTAAGATTATTAGAGCATTTACGTCCGTACAAGTTCCGCTTACTGATGGCAGCTATTTGTACTGCAATGGCTTCTGCCGGCACAGTAGTCCTTCCTTGGATTATTAAAGATTTGGTTGACCAAGTTTTATCTGAGAAGGACGCAGAAAAGTTAACTTACATTGCGTTAAGTGTAGTTGTTATCTTTTTGTTTCGTGGTTTCTTCTTTTACGGACAAAGCTACCTCATAAGCTATGTTGGGCAAAGGGTAGTAATTGATATCCGTAGGGAGGTCTTTAAAAAGATTCAAAGACTTAGTATGGCGTTTTATGATAAGAATAAAACTGGTACTATTATGAGCTATGTTACTAATGACGTTAGTGCTTTACAGTCAGGTCTTGTAGATAATATAGTAGATATGATTACGGAAAGTGTGATTTTGGTTGCGTCTATTGTAGCCATGGTTTATTTAGATTGGAAACTTTTCTTGTTTACTTTCTGTACATTCCCTGTAGTAATTTTATTTGTAGATTTTTTTGGCAAGAAAATTCGTGCATCTGGTAGTAGGATTCAGGGAGCAACTGCAGATTTGACTTCTGTTTTGCAGGAGGTAGTTTCCTCTGCTCGTGTAATCAAATCTTTTGTACGAGAATCTTACGAAATAGACCGTTTTGAAAAGCAGAATATGCATAACTTTCGTGCACAGATGAAATATGTTAAGCTTTCTGCTACCTTAACTCCTACTATTGAATTTGTAGCCGCTTTGGGCGTAACTATGATTTTGTGGTTTGGTGGTAATAGTGTTATTGATGGAGATATTACGGCAGGTGCTTTGGTAGCATTTTTGACTTATGCTGTTAACATCTCGAATCCTATTAAGCGATTAAGTAAAGTAATTGCTAATATTCAAAAAGCCTTGGCTGCAGCAGATCGTGTTTTTGATGTACTTGATATGCCTGAATTGATTAGAAATGTATCTGATGCAAAAGAATTGCCTCATGTGAAAGGCAATGTTTCTTTTAAAGAGGTATCTTTCACCTATGGTACCGATGAGCCTATTTTAGATAATGTAAGCTTTACCGCTACACCTGGGCAGGTAGTAGCTTTGGTAGGACCTTCTGGAGCAGGGAAGTCTACGGTAGCAAGTTTGTTGCCCCGCTTCTATGATGTTACTGGTGGTAGTATCGTTATTGATGGGATGGATATACGTGAAGTTACTATGGAGTCTTTGCGTGAACAGGTTGGTATTGTGCCGCAAGAAACAATGCTTTTCAATGGTAGTGTTTACGATAATATTTTGTATGGACGTTTAGATGCTACCGAAGAAGAAGTTAAAGCTGCGTCTAAAGCTGCCAATGCTCATAATTTCATTATGGAATTACCCAATGGTTATGATACTCAGCTTGGTGACCGCGGTGTTAATATTTCTGGCGGTCAGCGTCAGCGTATTGCTATTGCCCGGGCAATATTGAAGAATCCTCAGATTCTTATTTTGGACGAAGCTACCTCTGCTCTCGACACTGAAAGCGAGCGCGTAGTACAAGAAGCTCTTGACAGACTTATGGTTGGCAGAACCTCCTTCGTAATTGCACATAGGCTTTCAACTATTAAAAATGCTGATAAAATTTTGGTAATGGAAAAGGGCAAGGTTGTTGAAGAAGGAACCCACGATGAGCTGATGGCTCAAGATGGCTTATATGCCCATCTGTATCAAATTCAGTATCGTACCAAGGAAGCTAAGTGAGGAATTTAAATGTATATCATCTATAATTTACTACTCATAATAGTATTTATACTTTTTGTATTGCCGTACTATACCTATCGCCTTTTTACAGAAAAGGGATTTAGCAGACGTTTTCGTCAGAGCTTAGGCAGAGTACATAATAAAGAAATTGAAAAAGTAATGCGTAAGGACTGCATTTGGATTCATGGTGCTTCCGTAGGTGAAATTGTTGCTACCAGTCCATTGGTTAAGCAAATTCGTCAGGAGATGCCTGATCGTCCCATTTTAGTATCTGCCTTTACTGTTGGCGGGTACAATATGGCGAAGCAGATTATTCCAGAAGCGGATGCAATCATTTTCTTCCCTCTGGATTTGCCTTTTGTGGCAGAATCTATGGTTAAACGTATTCATCCTGGTATCTTTATGCCTGTTGAAACAGAGTTATGGCCCAATTTCTTGCGAGCAATTCGTGAACGTCATATTCCTGTAATGATGGTTAACGGTCGTATTTCCGAAAAATCCGTAAAAACCTATCGTTATCTGTATGGTATTTGGGACGATATGCTGAGCACCGTAAGCCGTTTCTGTATGCAATCCAGTATTGATGCTGACTATATTTACAGCTTAGGTGCTGATAAGAACAAAATTTTCGTTACTGGTAACACTAAGTTTGACCAAACTTATGCCATTGTAACGCCTGAAGATTATAATCGCTATAAGGAAGAACTTGGCTTGGTAGGTAGCTATCCTATTATTATGGCTGGTTCTACCCATCCTGGCGAAGAGAAATCTTTGTTTGATGCTTTTAAGAAGATACGTGAAAAGTATCCCGATGCTCGTTTGGTTATTGCTCCGCGCAAAACTAATCGTGCTGATGAAATTGCTAAATTGGCGGCTTCTTATGGCTATGAATCAGGTTATCGTTCTAAAATGTTAGAAAATCCTGAACTGCGTGTAGCTAATCCTGTAGTGTTGCTTGATACCATTGGTGAGTTGGGGCGTATTTATGCTGTAGGTGACGTTGTATTCGTTGGTGGCTCTTTGAGTAAAACTGGTGGTCATAACGTATTGGAGCCTGCTGCTCATGCTAAACCAATCATTGTTGGTCCCAATATGCAGAACTTTAAAGATTCCTACTCTTTGCTCAGCAAAGTAGGTGCCTGCAAGATGATAAATAATACGGCGGAACTGGCAAGTGAAATGCTGGATATCATTGAAAATGATGAACGTCGTGAAAAAATGGGTGCTGCCTCCTTGCAAGTAATTAAGGAAAATCGTGGTGCGGATATCCGTAGTATTCATTACTTGAAAGAGCTGCTGGATCTAACTACTGTTCCTTCCCGTGAATATTCTAGTTATCCCATTAATACTCGTGGCATCAATGATGAAGGTGGCGGTGGATTACGCCATAGTGACGCAATCATTCAATATATTTACCAGATTGCTTATGGTCCGGAAACTCCCTTCTATGGCTGGTTAATCTTAGGATTCTTGCGTGGTTGTTCTTTCCTGTATGAGTTCGGTGTCAGATTAAAGCTTTCCATTTATCAAATGGGTTTGAAGAAAAAAGAAAAATTACCCTGCTGTGTAATTTCCATTGGTAATATTACGGTTGGTGGTACGGGCAAAACTCCTACTGCCCAAAAAATGGCAGATTTAATCAAGCGTATGGGGTATAGAGTTGTTATTCTGAATCGTGGTTATCGTTCTCACTGGGATAAAGAAATAGGTGTTGTTTCTGATGGTAATAAGATTTTCATGACCGCTTATGAAGCGGGTGACGAAGCATATTTGATGGCTAAAACCCTACCCGGTATCCCTGTTGTTATTGGTAAGAATCGTGCTGTTACTGGTAGATATGCTGTTGAAAAGCTTAAAGCAGAAGTTATTATTATGGACGATGGCTATCAACATTGGCATTTAGAGCGTGATCTTGATGTTGTTTTGGTTGATACTTTGAATATGTTTGGTAATGGTTGTGTACTTCCTCGCGGTATGTTGCGTGAACCTTTAGAGAATCTGGATCGTGGTGATTTATTCCTTCTGACTAAAACTGACCAAAGCAGCGTTTTGAGTCGTATGCAGTTGCGCAAGACTATCGAAAAATATAATTCTGCTGCACCTGTGGTAGAGAGTGTGCATCACCCCAAAAACTTTGTAGAGATTGCAGATTGGTATAAAGGCATCACTCAAAATCTTAAGGATTTGAGTGACTTGGAAGGCAAAGACGTTATGGTCTTTTCTGCTATCGGTAATCCGTCTTCTTTTGAACAAACCTTATCCAGTATTGGTTTGAACATTATGGAAGCTGTACGTTATCCTGACCATCATGATTATGGTATGCTGGAAATGCAATATATCAGTGAACGTGCTAGTAGCCAGAAGGCTGTTGCCATGGTAACTACTTCTAAAGACGCTGTTAAAATTCCGACAGAATTTATTTATTCTGCCCGTGAGATACCACTGTATATTTTGAATATGGATATTCAAATTACGGATGGCTTTGATAAATTTAAGGAATGTGTATTAGATGCCATTCAAAAGGAGCAAGATAAATAATGAAAGTTCTCTGTGTTATTCCTGCCCGTTATGCTTCTACTCGTTTGCCTGGCAAACCCTTGTCTATGATTGCCGGCAAGCCTATGATTCAGCATGTATATGAACGCGCTTGTCAAGCTCAATTACCGGATGAAGTAGTTGTAGCTACTGATAATGAATTAGTGGAACAGGCTGTTATTGGTTTTGGTGGTAAGGCTGTTATGACTTCACCTGACCATCCTAGTGGTACCGACCGTCTGGCAGAGGTTGCTTTGAAGTATCCCGATGTTGACATTATTGTTAATGTACAAGGGGATGAACCGATGATTCCGCCGGAAATCATTGACCGTTTGGCAGAAGCCTTTGAAGGTGATGCTGATTTAAATATGGCAACTATGAAGGTTGTTATGGATGAAGAAGATTATGATAATCCTGCTGCAGTTAAAGTTGTGACTGACCAACACGGTTATGCGCTTTATTTTTCCCGTAGCTTGATGCCCTATCCGCGTAATAAGCCGGAAGGATACAAAGTGTTTAAGCATGTAGGTATCTATGCATATCGTCGTAACTTTTTGTTGAAATATGCTGCACTCACACCCACTCCTTTGGAAAGAGCTGAAAGCTTGGAACAATTGCGTGCTTTGGAAAATGGATACAAGATAAAAGTTCTAGAAAGTGATTTTCAAGGCATAGGTGTAGATACTCCTGAGGATTTGGCAGCAGTAAATGTATTATTTGAGAAAATGAAGAAGTAAGATTAAGGAGGTTTTGTAATGCATATAGTTAAGGTTGGCGATTATCTTGTTGGACAAGGTAATCCCCTAATGTTAATGGCTGGTCCCTGCGTATTAGAGGGGTACGAACGTAGCTTGATGATTGGTAAAAGAACAAAAGCTATTTGTGATGAATTAGGTATTCCCTACGTATTTAAGGCATCTTTTGATAAAGCAAACAGATCCTCCATCAAATCTTTTAGAGGACCTGGTATTGAAGAAGGTTTAAACATTTTGGCACAAATCAAAAAAGATTTGGGCGTACCTGTAGTTACTGATATTCACGAACCCTGGCATGCAGATAAGGCTGCAGAAGTTGTTGACATTCTGCAAATTCCTGCCTTTTTGTGCCGTCAGACTGACTTGGTTTATGCTGCAGCAAAAACCGGTAGAACTGTAAATGTAAAAAAGGCTCAGTTCCTTGCACCCTGGGATATGAAGAATGTTATTACCAAGGTTGAAGAGGCTGGCAACAGTAATCTCATGCTTACCGAACGTGGTTCTAGCTTTGGTTATAATACCCTTGTAACTGATATGCGTGGTTTGGCGGTTATGCGTGAGTTAGGATATCCTGTAGTTATGGATGCTACTCACAGCGTGCAAATTCCTGGTGGGCAAGGCACTTCCAGTGGTGGTCAAAGTCAGTATGTTCCTCATATGGCTCGTGCGGCTGCTGCTATCGGTATTGATGCTCTGTTCCTGGAAGTTCATGACAATCCTGCAGAAGCATTGTCCGATGGTCCCAATATGGTACAATTGGATAATTTGAAGAAATTATTGCAAGACGTAATTGCCATTGACAAAATTGTTCGTGGCTAAGAAGAAAGGTGGCTGCTGAAATGGAAGCAATGCTCAAACATGCGCAAGACGTTCTGCGTATGGAAGCGGAAGCAATTTTAGAATTAGTTCCTCGTGTTGACGCCAATTTTGCGGCGGCAATCTCTTTGATTTTAGAATGTAACGGTCGTACTGTAATTACCGGTATGGGTAAGTCCGGTATCATTGGCCGTAAAATGGCAGCTACTTTTGCTAGTACTGGTACTCCTTCCTTTTACCTTCATCCTGCAGAAGGTATCCATGGTGATTTAGGTATGGTCACTGCCGATGATGTAGTTATTGCTTTGTCCAATAGTGGTGAAACTGGGGAGATTTTAAATATTTTACCTTCCCTGCGTCGTATTGGTGCTAAGCTTATTGCTATGGTTGGTAATGCTAATTCTACTTTAGCTAAAAATTCCGATGTAGTACTTGATGTTGGCGTAGATAAAGAAGCGTGCCCTCTTGGACTGGCTCCTACCAGCAGCACTACTGCTGCCTTAGCTTATGGTGATGCTATCGCTTTAGCTTTATTACAAAAACGTAACTTTACTGCTAGTCAATTTGCTGTATTCCATCCGGGTGGATCTCTTGGTCGCAAGCTGCTTCTTACCGTTGGCAATATTATGCATGGTGGCGATGAGAATCCTTTGGTTTCTGCAGAAACAACCGTACAAGAAGCGTTGTTCGTTATTACTGATAAAGGTTTGGGTGCAGTTTCCGTTGTGGATGAAACTGGTAAGATGCTGGGGGTTTTAACCGATGGTGATATTCGTCGTGGTCTCAGAAAGGGTGTAGATTTCTTGCAACACCCTGTTACTGAGCTGATGACTAAAGCTCCTAAATACATTACTGCTGATAAACTGGCGGCACAAGCTTTGCATTTAATGGAAAGCAATCAACCGAAGCCCATTACCGTATTACCTGTTGTGGATAAGGATATGGTTGTTATTGGCTTGTTACATATGACTGACCTGGTAAGACAAGGTGTGGTATAGTGCAAGATAAGTTAACTAAAATTAAATTGCTAGCTCTTGATGTTGATGGTGTTCTTACTGATGGCACCATTAACATTGGAGACAATGGAGAAATATTTAAAGGTTTTAATGCTAAGGATGGCTTGGGTATAAGCTGTGCTTTGCGTACTGGTTTGCAAATTGCTATTATTACTGGCCGCAGAAGTAAAATTATTCATAAGCGTGCTGAGGAGTTAGGGATTACTTTGCTTTGTGAAGGAGTTAAAGATAAATATTCCGAGCTGGTAAGATTAGCCAATGAATTATGCTTGAGTAAAGAGGAAATCGCCTATATGGGCGATGATTTGAATGATTTGCCTGCTTTTAAAGGAGCAGGGGCTACCTTTGTACCGCAGGATGCTGCAGATGAGGTTATCAATGCAGCAAGTATTGTTGTGTCTAAGAATGGTGGTCGCGGTGCGGTACGTGTTGCCATCGAAAAGATTTTAAAAGCTCAAAATAAATGGGAAGCTTTAGTTACTTCCTATTTGGATTCAGGGCAGGGGGATAAACAGTAATGTGGTTGTATTATTTGTTGCATACTATCAGCACGATAGTATCTTGGTTACCATATAAATTAGTGGTAGTAATTGGCAAGGGTATGGGGCATCTATACCATAAGATTGCTAAAAAACAAAGAATTCGTGCTGAACAGACAATTAAAGAACGTTTAGGCTATGATGACGCAAAGGCTAGCGCTACTATTAAGCGCCTGTTTATCAATTTGGGCATTACCTTTATGGAAATTATGTATATGCCTGCCTTGAACAAGGATAATATCCGTGGATTAGTAACCTTTGATCGACCAGAGGTTTTGTGGGAAACCCTTGATGAAAAGAAAGGCGTAGTAATGCTTGCCTGCCATCTTGATAACTGGGAATGGCTTGGTGCTGCCCTTGCTTTGAATGGTTTTCCGCTTAGTGCTGTACAAAAGCCCCAGCCAAACAGGGTTTACAGCGATTTTATGAACGAACTGCGTGAAGGCGTAGGTCAGGAGATTTTCTCTCGTGGTACTAACGAGATTTTAGGCTGTGTCAGAGCTATGAAAAAAGGTCGTATGTTGGGTTTGATTGCCGACCAGGATGGCGGTTATGATGGTATCTTTGTGCCATTTTTAGGCAAAATGGCTTCTACTCCTAATGGACCTGCTTACTTCTCCCGTAAGTTTAAAGCTCCCATCATCCCTATCTTTATCGTGCGCAAGCCTGATGGTTATGGGCATATGGCTATAGTTAAAGACCCTATTAGATATGAATTTACCGGTGACCAGGAAACCGATGATTATAATGTAACTTTGAAGATGACCCAAGAGGTTGAGAAAATAATTAAAGAGTATCCGGATAACTGGCTGTGGTTCCAGCATCGTTGGAATACCCCGTATACTCCGCCACAGGAGGAAAAGGATGAATAATAAAAATGTAATTCTAAGTATTCTTGGTGGCGTAGCTATAGCGGCAGCAATTATTTGCTGGCTAGTCTTTGGAGGTTCTGCACCGAAGAACGTTGAGCTTGGCGATGGAGTCAAAGCCAAATTCAATGCCTCTTTAAAAAATAGTGTTATCCAACGTGAAAAAGATGGCAAGAAAATGTGGGAGTTTACTATCGGGGAAATTATCAATGATAAGATTACTGACACTGCCATCTTAAAAGGAATTAAAGGCAAGGTTTACCGTAGCGATGGTAACTATATTGATATTGATGCTGAAAGCGGTTCCATGAAAATGGGCAGCAATAATTTTGCGTTAGAAGGTAATGTTAAGGCTATCAATTCTGATGGTGGTAAATTGCTTGCTGACAAGGTTGAGTGGATTCAAAAAGGTGAAGAAATCATTGCAACCGGTAATGTTAAGTTGTATAAGGATGAATGGTTTGCTAGTGCGGATAAGGCTATGACTACCAGTGACTTTGATAGCTTGAAGTTGCAAGGCAATGCCATAGTTGAGAAAGGTGGCGATAATCAATGATAAACAAGAAAAAAATGTTGTTAATGTTGGCAACTGCTGCCATCAGCTGTAGTGTGGCTGCGACTGCCTTTGCTGCTCCTGGTAAGTTTAGTGTAAAAGCTGATGAGTTGGAATATAATATGCAAACTGGTGAAGGCAAGGGTAAAGGGCATGTAGTTATCATGCAGGATGATGGCAAGGCGACAGCTAATTATGCTATCTTCAATAGCAAAACTAAGAGTGGCAACTTGATTGGTAACGTAATGGCATATAAGGGTGATGTGCAAATTACCTGTGGCGAAGCTACCTTGGCTAATGATGACTATATCTCTGCTTTTGGTGGAGCTATTGTCATTAAAGAGGGTAAACGCCTGGAAGCAGATAGAGTTGATTACTATAAATCTACTGAGTTTGCAGAAACGATTGGTGGTTGGGCACGCCTGACGGATGCTGATGGCAGCACTCTGAATGCTACAAAGATTGATTACGATATGAAGAATGGTATCGCCAATGCTTATGGTGGGGTGAATATTGACAGTCCCGCCCGTAAGCTTACAGCTACTGCGGACAAGGCTATTTACGAAACTAAAGCTAATGGTTATGTTGAACTGATTGGCAATGCACGCGCAACCCAAGATGGCAATTCCGTAACAGGTGATAAATTGCGTTTGACCAATTCTAATGTGGCAGTAGCTGATGGGAACGTAAAAATTATCTATGTTCCTGAAGAACAACCCGCTAAGCCTGTAGCTACAGAAGGGCAAGACTTGGCGTAAGCCTCAGAATATGATGGAGGGCTAACCCATTGATTATTAGAACTGATAACTTGATAAAAACATACGCAGAAAGAAACGTTGTGAATGGT
>JAFTMR010000080.1 GCA_017452325.1 Phascolarctobacterium sp.
ATTCGCTTCGCAGTTTCTAGAAGCTTTTAGAAAGTGCAGCTCAGGATGCGGAGCTTCGCGATATTTTCTTGAATATGTGTCGCTGCTTTTTGCTAATCGTTGCTTGGAAAGCAAATAAATTTTGTTCGTAAGTAAGGCGTCTCCTTTGGGGAAGCTGTCGCCGTAGGTGACTGAAGGGGGATTTGTAATCAAGGTTATGATGCTTCTCGGCAAGCGGAAGCTTTGTAATAAATATATTACTCTAATTTTTGAAAGAGGTGTTTTCTATGAGTAAAAAGATGTTGAAAAGGAGCTTGGCACTGGGCGCATTGATGGCGTTTGTTATCACTGGTCAAGCGTGGGCGGAAACAAAACTTTTAAGTCAAAATGAATCTGTTACAAGTTCAATTGGTAGCAGAAGTGTGTATAAAGATATTGATTTAAATGGATATAAATTAGATGTGCAAGTAAGTTCCAATTGGGCTATTGAAAATCCAAGTGGCTTAAATATTATTGATGGTAGTGATGGTAAAACTGGTACATTAAATATAGTCAATACTAAAGGTACTGGTTTAGGTGCTTTAAATGGTGGTACAGTAAATGTTGGAAGTTTGTTTGTTGAATCGAGTAGTAATGCATTAAGTATGGTTGAAGGTACTAAGGATAATACAGTACTTAACATTACTGCTAACGTGGTGTGGTTAAAACATACTGGTGATGATACTAATGCGATACAGGTAAATAAAGGTACAGTAAATATTGGTACTGTTGATAATAAAGTAGGAACGCTTACTATTGATGGTAATAATATTAAGGGTGAGAATAATGACTATAAAGGTAGGGCTATTCGCCAAACAAATGGTGGCAAAGTAAATATATATGCTAAAAATTTAAATATAGATGGATATAATGAAGCAATAAAAGTAGATGGTTCAGGTATCTTGACTTTGAATGCTGATGAAGGTCAAATTAAAAGTGATATTGAAGTTGGTAGTTCTTCTTCTTCTGCAGGCACTGTTAACATGACTTTAGGTTCTGGTGTAACTTTGGAAGGTTCTATTACCACAAAAGCAGATTCTTCAAGCTCTAAAATTACTCTTAATGGTGCAACTTGGAACGTAACTGGTGAAAGTAATGTTTCTGAAATTAGTGGTACTGATGCGAACATCAAAGTTAAAGATGCAAAAGCTGCTGATGGTTGGGTTAAAGTTGGTAACGTAACTGCTACTAATCTTACTGTTTCTACTGAAACAAGTGACTCTAATACAGATGAAACTTTAGTTGCACTTTCTAAAGTTGCTGTTGATGCTAGTGATAATACTAAATCTGTAGCAAAGCAAGTACAACTCAAAAATGCTATTTATGATAATGTAGTTGGTAATGTTACTAATAACGGAGTAGAAATTGCTGAAAAACAAGTCGCTTCTGCCAACGTAAGCGTGAACGATATGGCAGCTATTGGCTTGATGGGCTGGCGTGCAGAAATGAACGATATGAATAAACGCATGGGCGAGCTGCGCAATGCTAATGGTGAGCATGGCGTTTGGGTTCGTATGGTTCGTGGCGAAAGCGAATACAACAGCGTTAAAAATCAATACAACCAATATCAATTAGGTTATGATGAAAAACTTAGTGTTGATAAACGTTGGACTGTTGGTGTTGCACTTAGCTATACTGATGCAGAAAACAACTTTGCACAAGGCAATGGTGAAAGCACTAACAAAGCATTGTCCATCTATGGTAGCAAGCTGAATGATGATGGTACTTTCGTTGACTTGATTGCTAAATATGCTCGTCTTGAAAATGATTTTGAAACTTTCAGTGGTATGGGTGCTGCTGATTATGATGCAAATGGTTACAGCTTCAGTGCTGAATTTGGTAAACGCATCCAACAAGGCAAAGGCTTGTGGATTGAACCGCAAGTTGAATTGACTTATGGTAGAGTTGGCAGTGTAGACTATGTAAGTGAAAATGGTGTTAGGGTAGCACAAGATAGCATGGATTCTTTGGTTGGTCGCATTGGCTTTAGCCTTGGCAAAGACATTGAAAAAGGCAATGTTTACGCTCGTGCTTCTTACCTCTATGACTTTGATGGTGAAACCAAAGCAACCTTGAACAATGATGCAGTTCTTAAAAATGACCTCGGTGGCGGTTGGTGGGAAGTTGGCGTAGGTGCTAACATTAACCTGTCCAAAGCAACCTATATCTATGCTGATGTTGAAAAGACCTTTGGTGGCGAAGTAGACACCAACTGGCAATGGAACCTTGGCGTACGTTATAGCTTCTAATTTCATAAACCACATTGTTTCACGTGAAACATTCATAAAAATATAAGAAAAGGACTTGAAGCCTTATGGTTTCAAGTCCTTTGTTGTTTACTTCAACCCTTTTACAAAATACATAGCATCGTCTTCGTAGGCGTAAACCTTTGCGTAACCGCAAGCCTTTAGCATTTCACCAACAGTTTTCGCTTCCGGAAGGCGGTGTTTATTTACTACTGCGCTTTCCCGATGAATGTTGTTAACTGTTTCCCGGGAAATGTCGTGCATGATGATAAGTCTGCCTTCATTTTTGAGAACGTCCTTCATTTTATGGATGAATTCTTCCTTATGGGTGTGTAGGTGTGGGAAGAAGTTTAAGCAGATTACGACATCATAAGCTGCTTTGGGAAGTTCCATTTCTAAAATATCGCCTACGCAAAATTCGAGGTTATTAAATTTGGAAAACTTCTCCTGTGCTTTAGCAAGCATCTTTTCGGAAAAATCTACTGCGGTAATTTTGCCTTCCGCTCCCACTGCAGAGCGAAGATAAGGAAGCAGCACGCCCGTACCGCTACCAACGTCTAGAACCTTGGCGCTGGTGGGAATCTGCGCCAGGGTGAGCAGTTGCTCTAGGATTTTCGGATTGGTGCGGCGGGTACTGTCCCAAGTCTCTGCACAGTTGTCGAAAAAGATAATATCCTTGTTCATAAAAGATAACCTCGATTTATAGGGATTAGAATTTTTGGGTGAGGGTGGCGGTAAAGACGCGTCCCTCCATGGGATAACCATAAATTTCGCAATAGTTCTTGTCGAAAATATTGTAGACTGTAAAATTCACAGAGGAATTTTTAGCGAAGTCATAAGTAGCGGAAAGATTATGCACTACATAGCCACCTATATCATTTACCTTAGGGTTAGCGCTGGTGGGGAAGCCAAGAGTTGCCTTTTGACTGCTGGTGTAGGTCATATCGTAACGAGCGTGCCACTTGCCTTCGTCATACTGGTAACCCAGTGCCAAGGTGTGGCGGGGGCGGTAGTCCAACTCGCCTTTTAAGCCAACGTTATCGTTGGAGTGCACGCCTTCTTTCTTAGTGTGCATATTGGTATAGTTCAGGAAAATGTTGGACGCATCATCCAGCTTCCAAGTATTTTCCACTTCCACACCCCACAGCTGCGCTTTGTCGATATTGTAAGCATTGAAGGGGTATTGGTGAACAAAGTTTATATAATCCTTAATATCTTGATAGAAAGCGGTAGCCTTGCTGTACAGCTTGTTGTTAAATTGGCGGGCAAGACTTACTTCATAGCCCCAGCCTTTTTCTGGGGAGAGGGGCATATTTTTTGCAAAACCAAAGCCTGCGTAATGCCAGTAGAATTCTGCCATGGAGGGGGCACGCCAAATACGATTGATATTAAAGCTGGTGGTAGTGCGTTCATCATTTTTGAAGTGTACGTTCAGCTTGGGAGAAAGAGCGCTCTCGCTCATGCTTCCGATAGAAGTAGCTTGGGCAGCATCCCTTTTGCCTTCCATCTTGTCGTAGCGCAGACCTATATTGGTAAGCCAGCGTTCGTCCATTTGCCAGTTGTCTTCTATATAAGTACCCCATACATCCATCTTTTGAGAGGGATAAAGAGGGCTTCCAGTTCCTTCATTATACCAGCCGTAACCGTAGCGCAGGCGTTTATAATCAGCACCGTAGCCAAGATAATGTTTGTCATTTACCTTAGCAGTGCCTTTGTACATAAAGCCACTGGATTTATCCGTTACATTGTAGCGGTCAAAATTAAGCTTGCCGTCAACAACGTTATGTTCCCTTTGCTTCTCGTAGTTCTTCCAATAGGTAATGCTATCGCTGCCATTATCCCTTGCGGAGGTCCAAGCTACATTAAAATTATTGCGATAAATTTTAGAATATGAGCCATCGCCAGGAGTAGGACTTCCATTGGCAAAATTGTCACCACTGGAAACAGGATAGCGGCTATCGTAATCAGAACCACCATTAGCAATTACTAAGCCTCGCTTTAATTGCTGATGGTCGTAGTTAAAACGCAAGCTATCAGTTTCAGAAAGCTGGTAATTTAAATTGAAGCCTACCTGCTCATTATCATAATCGCTGTTGCGCAGGTAAGCATCCTGCTCGGACTTGTTAGCGTATAATCTAAAGCCCAAAGCTTTTTCCTGCACACCATAGTTAAAAACATATTGTCTTCTATCCTTGCTGCCTGCGGTGAACTGCACTTCGCCTGCGTTGGTAGCTTTTTTTGTGATGATATTGATAACGCCACCTTCCGTTTGCCCGTAAGCTGCAGATTTAGCACCCTTGGTGATTTCAATCTTTTCTACCATGCCTAGGGGGATAGCGTTCCAGTTAACGTAACCGCCGCCCATAACACCACTCATGGATTGGGGAACACCATCCACCAGAACGGTATAGTGGCGGGAATCGTGACCGCGGAGCTTGACGCTTAAATCTTCGTTGCCGCCTGCGTTGGGGCGGGCTTGAATCTGAATGCCTGCGGTGGTACGCAATAGCTCCGGTACAGTTTTGGCTGCGCCGATATTCATTTGCTGCGCGTTGACAATGGTGTCCGCATTATCAGAAGAGGCGTAGATGACTACGTCAGGCATTGTAAAGGTAGGTAAATTATCTGCGTAAGCAGTGAGAGTACAGGAAAGCAGGGCTGCCATATTTAATAAGAAGGATTTTTTCATCATTGTATTACCTCGGAGGTGATTATTTTTTTCAAGCGGTTTACCAGGAGGGGGATGAAGCTTAGTTGAATGACGATGCCCACCATACCCGTCATGATGGTGGTTGCTACATAAACGAGAGGAGGCAGGTGAATGCCCAGCAAATCTGCAAAGAGCATGAGGGTTAGGCCTGCGCCTAAGCGTCCCACCAGCATAGCAGTTATGAGGGAAAGATAAATGTTCCTGCCCTTGGAATGGTAAAGATAACCAGTTACCGCACCGTAAAGGGGAAGCTCCGTCAGCATCATTGGCAGGGAGGGTAGGAGGGGGGGCATACCCGTCAAAAGGCAGCTGAGCAGGGGCGTAAGGGCTCCGATGATGAGCCCGGGCAACCAGCCCAGAAGCAGGCCTCCCATGAATACGGGAATATGCATGGGAAGAAAGGTTTTGCCCGCCATACCAAAGCTGTGAAAGAGCATTGGCAAAAGCAAGCCACAGGCTATGAATAATGAAGTTGTAACAAGTTTATTAGTAGTAAGCAAAATAAATAGCTCCTCAAATTTTTTGTAGCAATAAGCCTTTAGGAGGCTGTAATTTTTTTAGCTAAAATATTATACCACTGGTGAGTTTATTGTTACAAATTTTAATCAAAAATTTAAACTTCCCTCTTGCCAAAGGCAATAGCAGCTTTTATAATGTATTCAGATATTATGAGCTGGTACTAAAAGCAGGTGAAACAATGAATTCTACTAGAAAGTTAATACGCCATGAAAGACTGCAGCATATTCTTCATGATAACCCGTTTATGACGGATGAGCAGTTAGCAAAGACCTTGAAGGTAAGTGTTCAGACCATTCGCCTGGATCGTGTGGCGCTGGGCATACCGGAGCTGCGCGAACGCACCCGCGATATGGCAGAAGGTGCTCAGTCCAAATTGCGCGCCATTGATAAAAAAGATATTGTGGGCGAGCTCATTGATTTGGAATTAAACAAGGTGGGTATTTCTACCTTAAAGATAACACCGGACATGGTTTTGGAAAAAACCGGCGTTGCTCGTGGGCATTATATGTTCGCTATGGCAGATACCCTTGCCCTGGCAGTGGTGGATGCTCAAAAGGCGTTGACCGGTGTGGGCAATGTTAAGTATAAGGTTCCTGTTTACGCAGGAGCAAACCTGGTGGCGAAGGCAGAGGTTACCCGCCGTCGCAACGATAAATACTTTATTTGCGTTAAGATAAAAAATAATAACGAGGAAGTTTTCCGCGCTAAGTTTATTATTGTTTCTTTGGATGATGAAAGGAAGCAAGAAGAATGAAAATAGCAATAGATATTATGGGTACCGATTATGGTCCCAAGGAATTAGTTTTAGGTGCAGTAAACGCTGTTAAAGAATTTGGCTGCGAGGTTGTACTTGTTGGTGACGAGGCTGTTGCCAAGGAGTGGTTAAGTAAATACAAGGCAGACCAAAATCCTAAAATTAAAATTCAGCACGCAAGTGAAGTGATTACTATGGACGAGCACCCTGCTATTGCAGTAAAATCTAAGAAGGATGCTTCCATTGTTGTAGCTTCCAAACTATTGCGTGGCGGTGAGTGCGATGCCCTGGTTTCTGCGGGCAGCACCGGTGCAGCTTCTGTTGCTGCAGTGTTGTGCGTAGGCCGTATTAAAGGGGTGGAGCGCCCTGCAATTGCAACCTGCATTCCCAGCCTGACAGGCACTACCGTAGTTCTTGACAGCGGCAGCATTGTTGATGCTAAACCTATGAACCTGGTACAGAGTGCGGTTATGGGTAGTGTGTATGCAGAAAAATTATTGAACATCAAAAGCCCCAAGGTAGGACTTTTGAGTGTTGGTGAAGAAGAAACAAAGGGTAATGAGCAAACTTTGGCAACCTACCCTTTATTAAAGGAAGTTAAGCAAATCAATTTCATGGGCAATGTAGAAGGCAGGGATATTACCAACGGTACTTGTGACGTGGTAGTATGTGATGGCTTTGTAGGTAATGTTGTTCTGAAATTTGGTGAAGGCTTGGCGAAGGCCATTTTAACCCTGATTAAAGAAGCGATTTTAAGTGGCGGCATTTTGGCGAAGATTGGCGGCGCGCTGATTAAACCGGCAATGGCAAAGCTTAAAAAGCGTCTTGACCCTGCTGAATATGGCGGCGCGTTGCTTTTGGGTGTTAAGGCTCCCTTTATTATCTGTCATGGCAGCTCCAAGGCAAAGGCGATTACCAATGCCATTGGCGTAGCTGTAAAATTTGCTGAAAATAATGTGGTAAGTGCTATTACCGAAAAAATAGCGGAATCTCAAAAAAGAAATGAGGAAACTGATAAATGACGAGAGCTGTTGGTATTTTAGGCATCGGACATTATGTGCCGGAAAAAACTGTTACTAACTTTGATATGGAAAAAATTGTTGATACCAGTGACCAATGGATTACTGAACGCACCGGTATCAAACAACGTCACTTTGCTGCTCCTGAGCAAGCAACCTCTGATATGTCTGTAATCGCTGCTCAAAGAGCATTGGAAGATGCAGGGGTTTCTCCTGAGGAAATTGAATTGGTAATCGTTGGTACTGCTTCTCCTGACCACGCGTTCCCGTCTACTGCGTGCCTGGTTCAAGACCGTTTGGGCTGCAAGAACGCTGCTGCTTTTGACCTTTCTGCAGGTTGCAGCGGCTTTGTATATAACTTGGCTGTAGCAAGCCAAATGATTAAAACCGGTTTGTACCAAAAAGCTTTGATTATCGGTGCTGAAACCCTGTCCCGCATCATGAACTTTGAAGACCGTAACACCTGCGTACTCTTTGGTGACGGTGCAGGCGCTGCTGTTGTAGGCGTTGTTGAAGAAGGTCATGGCGTGCTGGGTATCGAGCTGGGTGCTGATGGCAGCGGCGGCAAGCATTTATACCAGCCTGCCGGTGGTAGCCGTAAACCGGCAACTCCGGAAACTGCAGCAGCACACGAACACACCATTCACATGAACGGTCAGGAAGTTTTCAAATTCGCTATCCAAATTATGGGTACTGCGGCTAAACGTGCTTTGAAGGCTGCTAACATGAAGGCAGAAGAGCTGGACCTTTTGGTTCCCCACCAAGCAAATATGCGCATCATTACTTCTGCTGCTAAACGTTTGAAAATGCCCATGGAAAAAGTTTGGGTTAATGTAGATAAATATGCCAACACTTCTGCTGCTTCCATCCCCATCGCATTGTGCGAGGCGCAAGCTGCAGGCGCTTTGAAAAAAGGCGACAACATTCTGTTGGTTGGCTTCGGTGCAGGCCTTACCTGGGCTTCCATCGTACTTAAATGGAGCAAATAATTACCATTGATATAAATATCGAAAGTGAGGACTACTCTAATGAGCAAGATTGCATTCGTATTCCCGGGACAAGGTTCCCAATATGTAGGTATGTGCAAAGCGTTCTACGACCAATATCCGGTTGCTAGACAAATCTTTGAAGAAGCAGATGACGCTTTGGGCTTTTCCATTACCAAAATGTGCTTTGAAGGTCCGGATGCTGATATCCGCCTGACCTACAACACCCAACCCGCTATTTTGACTGCCAGCACCGTTTGTGCAGCAATCCTTAAAGAACATGGCGTAAGCTGTGATATTGCTGCCGGTCATAGCCTGGGCGAATACTCCGCTTTGGTTAATGCAGGTGCGCTGACCTTTGCTGATGCAGTACGCATTGTGCGCAAACGTGGTCAATTCATGCAAGAAGCTGTACCCGTAGGCGAAGGCAGCATGGCTGCTGTTATGGGCTTGGCTAACGAAAAAATTATCGAAATCTGCAAAAACATTGAAGCAGAAAGCGGCTTGCCGGTACAAGCAGTAAACTTCAACTGCCCCGGTCAAGTAGTAATTGCAGGCGCTGTAGAAGCAGTGAACAGAGCTAACGAAGAAATGAAAAATGCCGGCGCAAAACGCTGCATCACCCTTTCCGTAAGCGCTCCCTTCCATAGCACCATGATGAAACCTGCTTCTGAACGTTTGGCAGAAGTGCTCGCTCCCATTGAAATTAAAGACGCTGCATTCCCTGTTGTTGCTAACGTAAACGCAGAAGAAGTTGTAAGCGGTGCTTTGATTAAAGAATTGCTGGTTAAACAAGCTGCAATGCCCGTACTGTGGGAAACCACCGTACACAATATGGTTGCTGGCGGCGTGGATACCTTCGTAGAAGTAGGTCCTAGCAAAGTATTGACCGGCTTTACTAAAAAGATTGCCAAAGGTGTTCCGGCTTTGTTTGTAGAAGACCCGGCAAGCTTGGAAAAAACTCTTGAACATTTACAGGAGGGTAAATAATGATGAAATTTGAAGGTAAAGTTGCTCTCGTAACCGGTGCTTCCCGCGGTATCGGTCGTGCCATCGCTTTGGCTTTGGCTGCTCAAGGTGCAGATGTTGCAGTAAACTATGCAGGTAGCGAAGCTGCTGCTAAAGAAGTTGCTGCTGAAATCGAAGCTATGGGCCGCAAGGCATTTGTTATCCAAGCAGATATCGCTTCCAATGAAGCTTCCACTGCAATGGTTGACGCAGTTGTGAAGGAATTTGGCCGCATTGACGTGCTGGTTAACAACGCAGGCATCACCCGCGACGGTCTCTTGATGAGAATGAAAGAAGAAGATTGGGACGCAGTAATCACCACCAACCTGAAAGGTGTGTTCAACTGCACCAAAGCTGCTATCAAATATATGATGAAACAAAAATCCGGCAGTATCGTAAACATCAGCTCCATCGTTGGTGTTATGGGTAACGCTGGTCAAGCTAACTACTGCGCTGCTAAAGCAGGCGTAATTGGCTTCACCAAAGCTACTGCTAAAGAAGTTGCTGCTCGTGGCATCCGCGTGAATGCCATCGCTCCCGGTTTCATTAAAACCGATATGACCAGTGTGCTGTCCGAAAAAGTTGTGGAAGGCATGTTGGCTGGTATTCCCTTGAACCGTTTGGGCGAAACTGAAGACATCGCTAAAGCCGTTCTGTTCCTTGCGAGCAGTGACGCTAATTATATCACCGGTCAGACTTTACATGTTGACGGTGGTATGGTAATGTAATATTGCGACTAGCAATTAAATTTTTGGAAGGAGGTGAATCGTAATGAGCACTTTCGACAAAGTAAGAGATATCACTGTTGAACAATTGAGCGTTGACGCTGACGAAGTAAAGATGGAATCCGCTTTCATCGATGACCTCGGCGCTGACTCCCTCGACATCGTTGAATTGATCATGGCTTTTGAAGAAGAATTCGGCGTAGAAATTCCCGACGAAAAAGCTGAAAAAATCCGCACTGTTGCTGACGCAGTTAAACTGTTGGACGAAGAAAAATAATTCTTTGATGGGCTTAATACGGAGAGCCTCGTAAGAGGCTCTCTGATATAGCTTTTTTTAGAATCCTGAAATGGGGGATATTTGTTGAAATTACCAGTGCTGAAAATCGGTAAGCTAGTTGCACAAGTTCCGATTGTACAAGGAGGCATGGCCATTAGGTTATCTACCGCTCGCCTGGCTGCTGCCGTTGCAAATGAAGGCGGTATTGGTTTGATTGCTGCATCCGGTATGGCGTTTGATGAACTGCGCAAAGAAATCCGTATGGCAAGAGAACTTACTGGCGGTAAAGGCATTATTGGTATTAATGCCATGGTTGCTGCAAGAGAATTTTTAGGCTTAATTACAACTGCGGCAGAAGAAAAAATCGACCTGATTGTAGCCGGCGCCGGTTTTTCAAGAGATATTTTCGCTGTTGGACGTAAATATGGCGTAGAAGTTGTACCCATCGTTTCCTCTGTTAGATTGGCTCAAACTGCCGAAAAACTTGGAGCTTCTGCAATTGTTGTAGAAGGAACTGAAGCTGGCGGTCATCTTGGCACCCAGCAATCAATTAAGGAAATCCTGCCCGAAATTATCGAGGCTGTAAATATACCTGTTATCGCAGCAGGCGGCGCCATTGATGGCAATGATGTTGCGGAACTTTTGAAGCTTGGTGCAAGCGGTGTGCAAATGGGCAGCCGTTTTGCTGCTAGTGAAGAATCTAACGGCGCACCTGCTTTGAAAGAGTTTTACTTGAAAATGACCAAAGAAGACGTTGTGCAGATTGATAGCCCCGTAGGCTACAAGGGTCGTGCAATCCGCAATCCCTTTGCGCAATTGTCTTTGGAAGATAAAGCTCCTAAACCGACCCAATGTGATGCATGCCTGAAAAAATGCAAGCGTAATTTCTGTATCATCCGCGCTCTTACTCGTGCGCAACAAGGTGATGTGGAAACCGGCTTGATTTTTACCGGTGCTAACATGTGGAAGATTAAAGAAATTTTACCTGTAAAAGAAATCTTTAGAAGAATTAAAGAAGAAATTGCAAAAATTTAATTTTGAGGTGAATTGTTTTGACTAAGAGAAGAGTAGTAGTAACTGGCGTTGGTCCTATTACCCCGATCGGTATCGGTAAAGATGAATTCTGGGGCAACCTGACTGCCGGCAAATCCGGTATCGGTCTTATTTCCCAGTTTGACACCACTGATTTTACTGTAAAAATTGCTGGTGAAGTAAAAGGCTTTGAATTTGGCCAATATGGCGATAAAAAAGAAGGTAAACGCATGGACCGCGTTACCCAATTTGCTGTAGCCGCTGCTAAGCTGGCTATTGAAGACGCAAAGCTTGATTTGGAAAAAATTGATGCAACCCGTTGTGGCGTATGCGTTGGTACCGGCATCGGCGGTATCCATACTTTCTTGGAACAATCCTTGAAGTATGGCGACAAAGGCCCTTCCAAAATCAGCCCCTTCTTTATTCCTATGGAAATCCCCAACATGCCCGCAGGCCAAATCGGTATTGCTTATGGCTTCAAAGGCCCTAACACTGCAATCGTAACCGCTTGTGCTACCGGCACCAACTGCATTGGCGACGCTCTGCGTACCATCCAATACGGTGATGCTGACGTAATGTTGGCAGGTGGCTGTGAAGCTTCCATTTCTCCTATCGCTGTGGCAGGCTTTGCTAATATGAAAGCATTGTCCACCAACAACGAAGACCCGGAAGGTGCTTCCCGTCCCTTCGACAAAAACCGTGATGGTTTCGTAATGGGCGAAGGCTCCGGCGTAATTCTGTTGGAAGAACTGGAACATGCTAAAGCTCGTGGCGCTCACATCTATGCTGAGCTGGTAGGCTATGGCCTGAACTGCGATGCTTACCATATCACTGCTCCCGATCCCAGCGGTGAAACTCCGGCTGCTTGCTTCGTTAACGCTATTAAAGATGCAGGCTTAAAACCGGAAGACATTGACTACATCAATGCTCATGGCACTTCCACCCATCGTAACGACGAAGGTGAAAGCCTTGCTATCAAAAAAGTATTTGGTGAACACGCTTACAAACTGGCAGTAAGCTCTAATAAATCCATGATTGGTCACTTGCTGGGTGCAGCAGGCGGTGTAGAAGCAATTGCTACCGTCCTGACCATCGAAAACGGCGTTATTCCTCCCACCATCAACTACAAAGATTCCGATGCAGAAAACGGTTTGGATCTTGACTATGTTCCCAATGTTGCCCGCAAAGCAGAAGTTAAAGCTGCATTGAGCAACAACCTGGGCTTTGGCGGTCATAACGCTTGCATCGTTTTCAAAAAATACGAAGACTAAGAGAGTTGATTTAAAATGCACAAAAATCGTACACAGCAGCTGCAGGCTTTCTGCAAATGGCTGGGTATTGAAATGCGTGACTTAGCTCTGCTCGATATGGCGCTTACTCATACCTCCTATGCTCATGAGGCAAAAGAGAATCCTAAGCCTCAACACAATGAACGCATTGAGTTTCTTGGTGATTCAGTGTTGAGTGTAATCGTAAGCACCTATATGTACAAGAACTTTCCTGAATTGGCAGAAGGTAAGCTTACCAAGCTGCGTGCTCACCTAGTTTGTGAGGCTTCCTTGTTTGAATACGCAAAGAAATTGCGTCTGGGTGATTTTCTTCTCCTGGGTAAGGGCGAGGAGATGAGTGGCGGTAGGGAGCGACCGTCTATTTTGGCAGATGCTTTTGAATCCGTACTCGGTGCCTATTACCTTGACCAAGGTTTAGCAAAGGCGCAGGAATATTTGCTTGCCATTATGCAAAAGGAAATTGATTTTATCTGTACTCATGGAATTTGCAGTGACTTCAAGACTCGCTTGCAGGAATACTTGCAACGAGAGGGTGATGTTGATATCAGCTATCACCTTGTGGGAAGCACCGGGCCTGAGCACAATAAAACCTTTAAATCGGAGGTTTGCCTAAAAGGCGAGATTATTGGCGGCGGTAGTGGACGCACTAAAAAAGATGCGGAACAACAGGCTGCTAAGGATGCATTAGTTAAATTACATGTGCTTTCTTAAAAATACAAGTCAATCCCCGTTCACGTTTGTGAGCGGGGATTTTTTCTTTAGCTATGCTGAGATTGAAAAGACTATTGGTGGCAAAGTAGATACCAGCTGGCAATGAAACTTAGGCGTACGCTACAGCTTCTAATTCACAAATAGTTCATTGTTATGACCTTTTTCTCTCACAGCTATATAGTATACTAAAGACGTAGCAAGGAAGACTTGTTACAAACCCTTCCCATCAAATTCATCATAAACAGCTTTCCTAGAGGAACCACTCGCGAACATCCCCTGCGAGTGGTTTTCTCTTTGTGCTGATAAAAATTGAAACTCCGCTCTCTGACTGGTTTTCCAGACTTGTTGAGCGGAGTTTTTTTATCGAAAACAGCTTGATTTAGTAACCGTTTAGTAACAAATTTTGCAGTAACTATTTTAGTAGGAACATTTCGTTTAACTTTTGATCTACAATGTTGGTACTAGTTTCTTGTAATTCGATAAGCATTTTTTCATCGATATCAATATATACGTTTGTTGTGCTTTCGTATTTATGTCCTAACGTAGCTCCAACACTTTGCTTATCACGTCCATATTTTAGTGCAAGAGTACCAAAGGTATGTCGTAATGAGTATAGTGCTGTAACATCTATACCACTAGGTAAGGCAACAGTGTCTCTCCATTTTTTGCTTAGAAAAACTTCACTATATGGTATACCTAAGTTTCTTTTAACACCGCAAGTATTACAACATACCCATGGTGAATTGTATTTATCGGCAATAGCTTTGGCCGATAATAATATTTTTTCAATAGCAGCCTCCATTACTAGAACACGTTGATCTTTGGTTTTAGTAGTTTTCAGCGTTTTGTATTTGGAATCCCAATTATGACGTATGTAGATACGTTTGTTTTTGAAATCTATGTCTTCATCAAATCGAAGACCTAAAAGTTCGCTTGGGCGCATTCCCGTACCAAGAAGAAGTAACCAAATATGTTTAAACTGGCTAGACAGCATATTTGAGGAGAGTTGCCTTAATTCTTCTTCGGTATAGGCACGTACATTTTTTTCGTTACCCTTATATTTGGGTGGAATTTCAACCATAGAAAAAGGTGTAATATCATAGGCTGGGTTGTGTTTTTTAAACCATTTCAGAGAGCTTGTAATGAGGCCGAGTATTTTCTCGATAGACTTTCGATTGAGTTTATCAGCTACTTCAGAATTGACAAATTTCTGTAAATCAGCAGGTAATAACTTGATAACCTTTGTTTTCACTATATAAGGATATTTAGTTTTCAACTTATTAAAATATGAAATGTTATGGTCTAATGTTAATGTGGGCTTGCCACTTACTTCATCAAGCCAGACGGTGGTTGATTTTTCTTCGATGTAATTAGCGATGGTTTCCTCAATTGTTGTTTTGCAATCGAGCTTCTTAATAGGTTCTTTGAGACTTTCTTTTAAAAGTTCGATGTTGCTTCTGGCCTCATATTCTGTCTTGGCACCAACTTTAGTTTTATATTTAAGTAAACCTTCGTCGTCCCAGTAGCTGATTTGTGAAACATAATATTTCTTCTTATCATTCCACCAATATGTGCCTGAACCGTTAGCTCGTTTTAGTTTATCAACTGTTCCTCGTTTCATACGGTGTAGCATTTTCTTTGTCACCTTCCTTCGGATAAAATAAGACGCCAGCATATAAGCCGGCGTCCTATTTATTTTTGTTTATTTGCTTCGGCCTCTAGGTAAGCATCAAGTTTAGATTTTTTAACCCTACGGCAGCTTTTACTATCACCGATAAGTACACTTGGAAAACCCTTACGTCTAAACATTTTATAGGCGAGCGTTTTACCGCATCCTAAATATTCGGCTACTTCTTTGACAGTCATATATTTTTCAGTCACCTATGGAATACCTCCTTTCTACAGTGATAAGTTAAAGGTTGTATATAGTTATACCAAACCTGTATAGTATTGGGCATAACTTGTTTGTGTCTATCTATAGCTTGATTAATACAGATAACCTATTGGGGATATCAAACCATTACGTTTCGGACGTTTGGTAATATAAAAGCCTTCTACAGGACGAGGTACATAAATATCGGTAGCACCAGGATTTTGCCAGATAGTATCGGTAAAGAGAATTGCATGCATAAGGTTACGTATATCTTTAACGGAACCTTTTTTGATTACAATATCGGTATCACAGGTATTGTAAATAAAGTTTGCTATTTCTGCCGGATTTTTGGTAATGCCTATTAATTCGCGGGTGAGCAAGCAATAAGCATCACCATCATCAGTAGAGCAAATAGCATCTTGTTCAACGATGGAAGATTCCTTAGTATCTACTAAGGATTGAGTTTGTACATTGGATTGTTGATTAGTCATTTGAATTTACCTCCAAAAGTGAAATTTTATAAAAATAGGGTCTTCCAACCAAAAGATCTTTAGACAAAACCATATTTTCATTAAGAGCATAACCTTTTTTATTAGTAGCTCTATACTGGCTACAGCGATATGGGTTTCCATTTTTATTTTTAACACTTAACACCTTAGCATCAGATAAAATACTTAAGAGATCTATGTCGTACATACCTTTTGTATTTGAAGATAAAGCTTTAAGCCAAGTTGCTAAACATTCTTTTATAACGAAATAACAACCATTATGGTAGTAACCTTCATAGGACTGTTTGAGGAAAAGGTCAAACGTTGGAGCGATATTGATACTACTATCAGCTATTGCTTCTTTAAGCTTGGTGATGATTATCGGAAGCGGATTAGCAGGGGAATGGTGTGTGAGTAGGTCGTGCATAAATGTTTTTATCGAAGAATTTAAGTTATCTTCTGAAAGAAGATAATAATCATCATCAAGATAGAGCTGTATAGCAGTATTTTGATAACTAATAAGTAATCTACCCATTGTTAATAAGGTTGCCAAATCTGCTCGCCTTCGTGCTTCTAATTTTTTATCGGGGGCAATTTCATTTGCCATACAATCAATTTTTTCGAATGAAGTATTTTGTTCATTTTGTAAATTCGACAGGATAAGTTTTTGATTATCAGTGAGATAATCTATATAGCAACCGAAGAACGATGAAACGGTATTCGGGTTTTCCTGTAAAATCGTCAAGCGATTAAAATTGAAGTCACCTTTTTTAAATTGAAGGGGAAGCAGTCGCAATAATGTGGAAGGAGGTAAATGAGGTATGTATTCATTCGTTGTCACAATGCCACACTTCAATGCCTTTTGTTTATCGGCTTTACCCGCAGTAATACACTTGCCAGGTGTCGCCGCATCTCCTACAGCTCTGCATAAGAGTTCAAATTTCTGTGTTTGAATATCTTTTTCTTTTTTGGTACTCGTTGGTCTGTAGTCGTCAACGAAAGCCCAGATTCCGTCACAAGAGGCTAAGTCATTCTCAATATAAGCAAGTGTGCTTAAAAACGAAATAAAGCAGGCTCTGTTTTTACCGGTCCACATAGGTGCAGTAAGAGCTGTCATTAAAGCTGTCTTGCCGGAATTTGTGGGAGCTGTTATCGAAAGGACACTTCTCATATAAGCGGCAATATTAGCAGTAATAAAAAACTGACGAGTTATACTAAACAAGAGGTATAGCAAGATAACTAATCCTTTTTCTTTTCCGATAGTACCGAAGAAATTGGGCAAAAATTGAGCTGCTGCGTTAACATTGTGGGTAAAGCACCAGCTAGCAGTAACATTTTTCTGCTCTCCTGATAAAAATCGCCAACAATTATTACTCTTGTCATACCACCAACCTGCGAATTTGAACTGATGCGTAATATCTATAGAATGGTACGCGTTGGAAATTGTGTAGTGAAGGTATTTCAAGAATAGCTTCTTAGCATCGGCTTCAATAAAGATTAACGGTGAAATATTTTCATATAGTTTTACATTTTTTATTTCTTCTGCAGCAATTGTTAATTCTTTGGTGATAATACCGCCACTCGCATCTGAAATAGATAACCTGCATTGGTATACTATGGTCTTGCTGTCTGGTGAATTATGAATAATTACCATAGACGTGAAAGAAACTGTAAAGTTGCAAATTTGTATTGGCTCGGCAGTTTCTCCGTTAGGATAAAAGAATAATTTACCACAAGCATCATCCCACTCAAAGCACTCTTTCTTAATTTGTTCAGATTGAACGCATGTAGTTGGGGTAAAGTTTATGTTTATGTTTTTGCCAGGTGTAGTAGATACTAGCTTATAATCGTGGTCTTTGATGTCCAAAGGAGACTTGGTTGGAGTAACCACTGCTCCGGAAGGAAACGAAAATTTTTCTGTGGGAACATGACTTACTTCTAGTTTATAATCGAGATACTCAATAGGCTTGATATCTGTGATGTTACCCCAATATGTATCAAAGCAGTCAAATTTACTGTTGGAGTTCTTATTCATTTGGCCTCCTTTTTAGCGTTTGCACTTACCTGTCAAATATTTGACAGGTAAGTGAGCGCCTTAATTGTTGAAAAATTATAATGTTGAACTTTTATTGCTTTCCAAAACTTTTGCGAAAAAAGTTAATTTATTGAATTTTATATATTCATCTAAAAACATCAAACCTGTTAATTTATAGTAAGTGGGGGTAGTGGTTAAGGCACAAGATTTGGTAAACCATTTTTTGAGATTCTCAAGATCGGCTGAGTGATGGCCTAAACTTTTAAGATTTTCGAAATTGATTTCATCTGGTTCAAAACAGAACGGAACAGATGAATCGTTGCTTTCGTCGACAGTTACCCCTAACTGATTAAAGATATAAATAAGTACAAAATCTAAGCTTCCAACAAATCTTACTTTATAACCAAGCAAGATTGCATTTAATAGCCACATTGCTTTCATGGTAGGGTGACCAGGATTGAATGCACTAAAATATTTAATAAGAAATTCTTGTTCTTTCTTTATCATGTTAACACCTCAAATTTTATTGTTTTATTAAATCCCCGCGTTAGCGGGGAAGGACACTGAGCTTCATTTATACCACCTCCTTTGTATTTTGTTGGTCATACTGCTTCTGAATTTGATTTTTCAATTTTCAAGGTACATGGCCGACCTTTACAACGATGTAACGGTGCCTCCCTGGATTACGCTGAGGACAGTTCCTAAATGGAGGGTACTGGATTCAGCAGCCTTTAGTATGGTACAGGCGAATGGGCATATAACCATGTTAAGGCAGTAATACAATCGGTCTTTTTGGGAAGTCTTGGGGGGTAATGATTACTTTGCTTTCGGACGCTACAGCCTAACGGTCGTAACGTCATCATTCATCTACGGTCATGGTTATCACCTCTATCTTTGCAGAGCCATCAGTTGTATCAAAATGCGTTGCTTCGAATCAAGACATCTGCTTGTTAAAGGTATTATAACCCTTGGCTTTTCACGCTTTTTTTTGCTCAGTTGAATAAGTAGGTCGGTTTTGGGAAAGGTTTTATGTAAAAACATATAAAAAAACGGCCAAGCGTGTGAATTACGCTTAGCCGTTTCCCAAAATTAAAAAATTTTATTTTTTTGATTGGTAATATTTTATATGTGTATCAACGAGAGTGTCCAGAATTTCATCTGAATCCCAATTCAGAAGACAGAAACATTCTGCAATTTTTCTATCAAGACTGGCCAACTGAGTTATTGGAGAGATATGTGCTATATCTGAAGCTTTTCCGATAGATGCTATATCTTCAATAATGTTACCTAATATAATGGCTTGTTTCTTAAGTTGTTTGGTATCAGTTGTAGATTTTACTTTATTAAAAAATGTCGTAATGTTGAGATTGTCGTTTCCTCTGTTGTTATTATAACTATTCAATCTCTTTAATTTGATAGAATTGAACGCTTTTAGTTCTTCGCTTGATAAATGCAGTTCAGGTTGGCTATTAAATATGTGTGCTCTAACTAAATTTCTGCAAGCCAAAAGCTTAAAAAAAGGAACTATGGTTTCATTTTTCATATCCGCATCAAAATAAGCACTAGGTCCATACAAAGCCATTAAGTCAAACCAATCAATTAGATTAAGATATTTTTTGTTATCATCGTTATTATTTGTTTTGAGGTTTAAAATGAATTTTGATGTTTTAAAAAGAGAAAGTTCCCTTCTAGTTAGTCCAAATATACCTAATGTACTGGCGTAAAACTGCTTAACGATGAGCATTTCTTTTTCTATGTTAGTAATTTTTTTTGAATTGAATTTTGATATGGTTTTTTCTCTGAAAAGGTCAAAGAAATTTGTACTACCAGCATTAACTGCCAAAAGTTTAATTAATTCAAAGTAGAACCTGAAGATCCATGAATCTTCTAGTAATTGATTTAAATTTTGGTTTGTAATTAGTTGGCTAGATTCTTTTAAAGCTTTTAGGTTTTGTTCTAGTTTACGATACTGTTCAGAGGAAAGTAAAAGCTTGTTTAAAACTAGATGAAAATATTCATTCTTAATCCCATCTATTAAATCTTCATAGTTACCTAATTTTCTGGCATCTTTATAGGCGAAGTCTATGTCTGCTATAATTGTCTCCTTAATGTTGCATTCTTCTAATTTAGTTTCAATTTCTTTTCTGAATTTATGGATTCTGTCTTTAGTTTCCGTTATTTTAATATTGTTGATTTTAACAAGTTGTTTTTTTAGCTCATAATAAGTTTTTTGAAAGATTGCTCTGCAGCATATAATCTCTTGGGTATTATAAATTTCTTCGTCTAAATTTGTTTTAATTGTAGTCAATCTTTTTTTGAAAGATTTTGGTGTAAGTTTAGTATCTGGTGTGGTATTTTGAAATGTATCAATAATAGATTGAGATAGATGCTTATGTATGAATAAATATTTTGGTTCCAAAAATTGCTCAGGTATATGTACTTCATCATGAATAATGTCTTGTTTAACATCATTAAATACTCTGTTTGCTTTATATTTCCATTGCTTTACGAACTTTTTTTGGACAGTGGTGAGATCTTTGATAATACACTTTGGGTGGAGATTTATTGAAGTGTCTTCGTAAGAACTGTAATTAAATTTGTATGATAAAACTTTAAGCATTTTTTGGGGTGGTAATGTCTCTTGTTCGTAAATAACTAATTTGTTAGCGACAGACGGAAGAATAGAATACCATCCATCCTGTAGGCTTAAAAAATATAGCGCTTTTATAATTTGATCGGTTAATTGTCCTGAAAAATTATCTGTTTTAACCATACAATAGTTTAATTGCAGCTTTAATGAATTGAGATCATGTTTTGCTATATTGTCAGGGATGTTTCTAAAAAAATCTGTATAATAATATGGAGCTTCAAGTAATTCAGAATGTGCTTTTATCCATTCCTTTTTTTTATGATCATCTTGAATAGTGTTGTAAACAGAATAATCGTTGCGTATTCTAGCGATCTTATCGTATCTTGCGTTTATGATTTTTTCATTTGTTTCAATAGGTGTATATGGAACACTTATTATATCAAGTGTTTGCCAGATGCTTTTATTATCTTCGTCCTGAGATACGGTCAAATTTTCTCTATTAAGATTATCATAACTATAAATATGAATATGATTCTTCGTGTGCTTCTTCATGATCTGTTTTGCTACCTTTCAGCATAATTGAAGTTATCCTTTTTGACACGCAGTTTTGACACCGTTGAAATACTGATGAATACATTGGTAAGTTAGGGTATCAAAACTCAAGATTTTTGGTACTTATACCATAGCAATTGATAATTACCAGTACCATTGGTTATATTATACATCATACTTGAATAGTTCAGATACATATTAAACTTTCAATATAGAAAAAGCACCGCTATATAGCGGTGCTTTCCATTGCATTAAGTGTCTCACAAATTTTTAAAGGTAATGTGTATAAAAAATGAGTATACAGGACTCTTAATACATTATGTTTGTTGGATTGTCCTCTTAAATCTAATTATAGAAGACTTGCTAATACCTGTCAGACGTTCCACTTCTTTATAGGTACGAGTTTGCTTTAGTTCAAGAGCTAATTCTAATCTCTCTGCAGGAATTCTTGGCCTGCCTTCCTTATAACCATTCTTTGTTCTTGCTATTTCTCTACCGGCTAATGTACGTTCTTGAATCATTGCACGCTCAAGTTCAGCTACTGCAAGCAGTGTGGTAACAAAAAAATTGCCCATTGCAGTATTTTCCAGTAGCCCGACATTAAGTATATGAACCTTAATGTCTTTGGCAAATAGCAGCTTTATTATTTCAATGCCTTCAAAAACGTTTCTGGCAAATCTATCAAGTTTAGTTACTACTAACATATCTCCAGCAGATAGTTCTTTGATAAGAGCCTCGAACTTGGGACGTTTAGTAGTACTTCCAGTAAACTGTTCTTGGATGATGAGGTCACAACCTTCTTGTTGTAATCTCTCTACTTGGTCTTCAAGAGAATGACCTTTAATTTGTTTTTTGGTGCTGACTCTAGCATATCCGTATCTCATTATAGTTACCTCGTACAATACTGAGTTTTAATGTTATATGGTTTGTAGTTTTCTACATTTAATGGTATATGTCCAATATGTCCACGATGTCCAGAAAAATAAAAGACTAGGGAACACTAGTGTTTATGCGGGTTTTAGGATTTTAAGGTTGGACATGGACATTATAGTATTAATGAGTGTCAGTCCATAAAACATCCACAACGTCACAGAGAAGCAACTGAGACGCGTTGATTCTTTGAATCAACGCTGAGTTGCTTCTCTGTTCCTCTGTGTCTGTTTTATTGTCTTCCCCTCATTAATACAACTATATAAGGAATTTTATTATGGTTTTGGATAATATCTTCTTTTCTGCTATCCTCATTTTCTTTAGAGATGTATTTTTATATTATCATTTGCAACAGGATAGTATGTTTTTAGATTTATAATTATTAACTATGCTTAAGGCAATGATACTTAATTGAGTAAGTTGTAATAAACCAAAATAAAAATACCCACAACGATTTTATTCGTTGTGGATATTTTGGTAGTAACATTATTCAAATCCAACTTTGGCTCATTTCTTCTAGTGTTGAAGTAGAAATGTATTCATCACCTTCTGCCATTTTTATTAACCTAACTTTACGTAATTTCTTCACCCTTCTCTTAAGGCGAATAAAGCAGAACGCTAGATAAACAAGGCCGAACCAACCTAATGCAAATGCGATGGCAATACCTATAAAAGATTTCAGATATGTATGATTATCTCTATATTTACGGTCATCATACATTTTGCTCCATTTTTCATAATTGCCCAATTCTTCTTTAGCGGCAGCGATATCTAATGCTTTAGCTTGTTCAATACATTCAGTTTTCTCAGCTTCATCTTCTGCTTTGGCTGAAGGATCCATGTCCTTCTCTTTTTGCTCTTTTAAAGAAAGAGGTTGAGAACTTTTTGCTTCTGCTTGTTTAGTGCTAAATAATATTTTAAACTCTTCTGCGGTGTTCGCATCGGTATCTTCTGGTAAGCTCGAACGATTCCATACACTATATAGATCCCTAATGGTATAGACTGTTGTCAATACATTGCTCTTGAAAATAGTTTCATCATCAGTAAACTTCTTAGCAAGGCAGACTCTGACGCTGTTGATAAAAATATCTGCACCATACCAGTGGAATTCACATTTTATGGCTTTTATGTCTGATAAATTTAAATGAATCAATTTGTTGTCATCATCATAAAAATATAAACCGTTTGAACACAATAAACAGTTAGATTTTAAATAAACATAGGGTTCGTAGTTTATAGCGTCCGGAAATTCGTTATACATATTTCTGGGGAATAAATCACCAATATATAAATCGTAATAACTTCTTGCGTTACGTGCAGCTATTAATCTTAAATTTGCGTCTGCTGACAAAAGACCTAAAGTAATATTTTCTTGACTAGCTTCTTTACAAAACAGCTCATTAACCGTATTTATGTATGTATTATAAAATGTACTTTTTTTCGATTCGAAGATTTGCAATGTTTTAGTTAAATGATTATATATGACAGTATCTTTACTATCGACTTTATCTAACAAATCCATAGTACAACGAATGCACCAATTAATAGCGGTAAGGTTATATTGTAAATCATAAGATGATATCAATTCATTGTAATCATTGTCATTATATTTCCCATCTAATTTGTTAATGAGATTAAGCTTAGAATTAATAGTGCGAACTAAAATTTCATTATAGGATGATATTGTGATTGTATCACTTCTGTTACTATATTCAGTATCATTACATTTAAAATGCGCCGAGATATCAATCCCAAAATAATTCGCTATATCCTTAATGCCATTGAGAATCTTATCGGAATATAATAGTATCTGTTTATGAGTTTCTAAATTGTCAGGCTCATTTTTAAACGCATTACTTGCAGATTTGTCAGCATATTTGATATAAGTTTCATAAGCAGATACATTATATGGATCTAACGTTATCGCCTCTAAAATAGCCTTTTGTTCGACTTCTGCATCAGTTAGTTTACCATTATTAACATTTGCTAAGATTGCGGTTGCTTTTCTACTGTCAAAATAAACCTTGATTTCCAGTTGATTTATTAAAGCAGTGAAAATATTAACCATAGTTTCTTCGAAACCAATATATAGAGCACGGCGACTTTGAGTACGTAAATCTTCCTTTAAATCGTTTATCCTAGCATCTGTCTTCATCTTATTGAAAACATTAAGACCATCATAGGCTAAGCCTGTAACAGTATTAATGGCACTAGCTGTAATAATTCCTTTTGCTGCACCACTTAATCCAAAGCCTCCACCTACAACTTGTGCTCTATTTAATTTAGATAGTTGTCTATTAATTGCTTCTTTCTTACCATATACCTTTATTTCATGTATTCCTGATACAAATTCGAAATATGGTTCCATAAATGGATTTATTACTTCATGAAAGAGATCATCATTGCTTGTTAAATAATCAGCAGAAAAATCTATGTATCCTTTATTTAAATATAAATCTTCGAAGGAATGATAAAGTTGTGCAAAGTATTTTAATGCTGTATCAAGAACTGTTTTTTCAAGTTCATCAGCGGTAGAAACATTAACTAAATATCTAAAAAAACATTCGCCATAATAAGATTGTTCTTTTAGAAATCTAGAATACACATTATTATATTCTTCTATATCTCCTTCAAATATAATGGTATTATCACCTAAAACAAATTGTTTACTCATAAAAACCACTCCTTATATATTGTAATGTTTTTAGTGACTAAATATTTTAGAATAGATAGCACATTTCTATATCAAAGCATAGCAATTCTCATCTACAACCGTAGGTAATAAGTTTTGGATATACCTGTTTTGGTTATTGCTTCTGCCCAATTAACATCTTATGTGTCGCCAAAGTTATTCTTCCAACAACTCACTAGAATCTATTCCCAAAGCTTCTGCAATAATCCATAGCGTAGTCAAAGGCAAATTAGAATACAACCCATGTTCTATCTTTGATAAGTATGATGGCGAAATATTCGCCTTCTCTGCAAGCTGTTCTTGAGTAAGACCTTGTAATCGTCTGTTATATAAAATTTTTGCACCAATTTTCTTATATCTTGTAGCAAACATATTCACACTCTCCTACAAATATTATGCTACTAAACGAAAGGCAATATATTGACCGATAGGAATATAATTTCCTGTTAGTCAATATATTGCCCATTTGTTAGATTTTTTGATAAATCAAGATAGAAATTTCAGTATTGTTCTACCCAATAATCGTTTCTCCGCTATCCGCATCTTCCTTAAAGAGGTTAATTCTTTTGTAAGCTCCAGAATTTCCTTCTCATCCATATTTCTCAAAAACCTACGCAATCTGGAGATCATAATGTTGGCAATACGTTCTATAACAACTATGTTCTTTAAGTCGTTGTTTTCTTTTAACAACTCTACTATGAGTCTGTCGCTCGTACTCATCATATCTCTTAGCATATGTTTGTCTAAAGCACTTAGTGGTTTCATGTCATGCTGCCTTTCTATTTGTCTTTTGACAATCTCTGCATAATGGTTGGTTATAGAATCTTACTGAATATTGAACAACCCGTTCATCGGTTATTGTATTACCACAACCGGAACAAACTGCTACACCATCTTCTTTCTTCCTATTATTAATAACGTTTTGTTTAACTGTTGGTCTTTTTAGGCTAAATCTCTCGTTACCATCTTCATCTACAATCGTAAACTCTGTGTATAGGGAGTTTTCTTTATCATATACCATGGATTTTACGCTGAAGTTCTTAAAGCATTTAATCGTATTTCCTTCTTTGATAAATTCACCAGCTTCAAGTTTGATACGAATCTTAGGTGCGTTATACAGTTCTCTACCAATTCCCCAGTTTACTCCTGACCGTTTGAAACTATCACTAGCTTGTCCTTTTTCTGATTCACTATAGCTTTCTTTACCGGCATCTTCTTTTTCTACCCATTGTTTCTTTTCATCATCCCAAACACTTATTGCGCAATACATAGCATTGCCAATAAGCTTATGCTTCCTTTGCCAGTTCATAGGGCCAAAGGTTTCGTCTAGTATATCCATATCTGTACGAGCATCTTTATATACCAATAGTGTTACGAAAACACCTTTCTTTGTTTCTGTTATTTTTTGGATTCTTAATTCAACGTCATTTTCTGTTAGTAATCTGATATTGTAATCTGACATAATAATTCATTCCTTCAATTAAAAATTCACTGCGTTACGATAGCCTAAACACAGGCCTACCAATGGTCGTAACCAACGTATAGGTGATGAGTACCACTTTAGTGAAAGGAAGATGCCCCTGAATCCGAAAGGATTCAGGGGCACTATGGTCTATCTAATATGTCCATGTCCAAATGTAAAATTCTAAAAATAGCACCCACACTGGAGTTACATACCCTTTTATTTTTCTGGACATCGTGGACATACTGGACATATACCCTTTTTGGTAACTTTTTACATCCCTATGAACATAATGCTTCGAGTTTTACCACCGCAGTTCTGAGCAACTACACCATTAAAAATGGTGGTAGAAGGCTTTAATATTCCGTGGGCAGTAGTATGGTTATGACTGTATATTCATTCCCATTTTCACTTTCTGCAATTATCCAAATCTTGCCCATACTGGTATTATATACAGCCAGTACTCTATCAATGTGCTTTAGAGCATCATCGTTAACCAGTACATCTTCTGGTGAAGTATCACCCCAATCCATTCTTTTGAAACGTGATATTGAGGTTGTAATTTCCTTGCTGAATTCTAAAGATGAAGCTGTCATTTGAGCAATAGACATACTGAAATAGATTCTTGCCTTATCAAATGGTCTCATGCTATTCACCTTTTCTGATAATCATATGTCGAAGTATTTCATCGGTAATCTTCATTACTCGGTCAAGTTCATGCACGCACTTCGATTCAGCCAAAAATGTTACAAGCACATATAATCCTTCCTTTAAATTTTGAATCTCATAGGCAAGACGTTTCTTGCCCCAACGATTAGTTTTCTCAACAATACCACCATTGTTGGTTATCAGTGTATTGAATTTGCCGACGATGGTTTCAAACGCATCATCTTCCATAGGTTTGACGATATACATGATTTCATAACTTTTCATTACATTTACCTCCATAATAAAATAACCGAAAGCACAATGCTTTCGGCTATCTTGTAGTCTATTTCTAATTCACGCAGCTTTCAGATTAATTTCTTTAACCATTTTCCCGTACTCACAATTATCTGCGACTGCACAATAATCTAAGCACTTACGATTCTTCCAACGTTCTTTTACAGTG
>JAFTMR010000081.1 GCA_017452325.1 Phascolarctobacterium sp.
GCAAGGGGGCGGTGGCGACAACTGTTGCTCACGATTCTCATAACTTAATCGTGGCAGGCACTAATGCCAGGGATATGTATGTGGCGGCGCAGGAACTCATCCGCGTACAGGGTGGTTACACCTTGGTAAGTGAAGGTGCGGTGGTGGATACTTTGCCTCTGCCCATCTGCGGTTTGATGAGCGACGCTCCTGCGGAAGAGCTTATACCTCGCCTTGATGAGATTACTGCTAAGGCTTGGGCGATGGGCGTGCCTCGTGATATTGATGCCTACATTACTCTCAGCTTTATGGCGCTCCCAGTTATTCCCAGCTTCGGGTTACGGATATGGGCGTTTTCGATGCAGAACATTTTACGTTTATATAATTGAAGGTAAATACAAAATTTATCTGTTTGCAAGCAACGATTCGAAAAAAGCAGCGACATAAATTCAAGAAAATATCGCTAAGGACACATCCTAAGCTGTAATCTGTTAGTTATTGAATAAACTACGAAGCGCATATGTGGACAGCGATATTTTCATACTAAAAGGAGCGTTGCGTTTGAGTGTTGCGGCAAACAATAAATTTTGGTATGTATATATGTATAAGTGAGGGGGATGATGTATGTTTAGAGAAACTTCTAAACTCGTAATTTATAGAAACTTGGATGCAGATAATCTGCTGTTCCCGATGGCGGACATCTGCGAAAAATTTTATACAGGAAATTATCAAAAGGAACAGCTCATCACCAGTATCTACGAGCAGATTCATAAGCTCCTCGACGTGGCGACGGTGTGCGGCTTTGATACTAACCTGTGGCATAATTATTTGACCTACCTTTTGGTAAGCTGCGAGAATCCCTTTAGCATTACCTGCGAAAAAGAGGGAGCCTGCGTGGGCAGTGTAAACCAATTTGCCAAGAGTGATTTTGCCATTTTTAAAAAGCTTTTTGATTATGACTTTGCTCCTATGGAAAAGGAGCTTGGTATTAACTGCTTTAGCGTAATCAGCAATTACCATTCCATTAAAAAGAGCGAACGTCGCTATAATAAAAATATCAGCGAGCGTGTGCAGGAGTTAAGTGCTGCCATTGAACAGGCTGCTGACGCCGACGAAGTTTTTGAACTGGTAACAGGTTTCTACAAGGCTTACGGCGTAGGCAAGCTGGGCTTGAACAAAGCCTTCCGCATCGTACACGAGGATAAGGGCGTGGAGCTTGTGCCCATCAGCAACACTGCTTACGTAGATTTTGACGATTTGGTTGGTTACGAACTGCAAAAGCAGCGCTTGATTGAAAACACCGAAGCCTTTGTGCAAGGACGTAAGGCTAATAATGTACTGCTCTTTGGCGATAGCGGTACGGGTAAATCCAGTAGCATTAAGGCAATCTTGAACAAATACTACGCCCATGGTTTGCGTATGATTGAAATTTACAAGCACCAGTTCCGCGACCTTTCCGCAGTTATTGCGCAGATTAAGAATCGCAACTACCGCTTTGTAATTTATATGGACGACTTGTCCTTTGAAGATTTTGAGATTGAATATAAATATCTCAAGGCTGTTATCGAAGGTGGTTTAGAAATTCAACCAGATAATATTTTGATTTACGCTACCTCCAACCGTCGTCATTTGATTAACGAAAGCTGGAAGGATCGTAACGATGTGACCGTCAGCGGCGGCATCCACCAATCCGATACCATGCAGGAAAAACTTTCCTTGGTGAACAGATTTGGCTGTACTATTTACTACGGTCAACCTACGCCCAAAGAATATTTCAATATCGTACAAGAGCTGGCACGCAAAAATGGTTTAGAAATTGATGAAGCTACTTTGCGCGCAGAGGCTACGAAGTGGGAGATGGCGCATGGGGGATTGTCGGGACGGACCGCTCAGCAATTTGTCAACTATTTATCTGGGGTAAAATCGTTATAAGCACTGTCTAACTGTGTTGGAACTACGATTGCTTGCTCGACGTACTTCAAGTACGCCGTCGCGGCACAATCTTGTTCCGCCTTGTTATCCAGCACTTCTAACGATTTTGTGCTGGTTTTAGTGTAAGTTATAATCACACAAAAAAGCTCGTTGCATTTTGCAACGAGCTTTTCGTTTAAGGGGGTTTTATTTACCAGCCAGCATAAAGTCGTTATGAGTAACTGCCTTTACGGGGATGGTGAGAACTTGACCAGGGTAAATGTGCTTGCTTTTTAAATTATTAGCTTCCACAATGCGGTGCATTACCTCACGTACATCCTCTTTATCATCACTCCAACGATTAGCGATGGACCACATGGTATCGCCGCTGTGAACAGTAACTTTTTGGTTGTAGTAAACTGCTTCGTCAGCAAAAACCATGTTCATACCAGTATATAAAGTGAAGCCTAAGCAGAGGATTGCTAAAATTTTATTCATCACATTCACCAACTTTCAAAACAACTGTTTGTTGAGTTTATTTTACAATGAACCTTATACTTTGTCAATAACTTTTTAGAAATATTGTTCGCTAAAATAAATATTGTTCGCAGGTTGCTAGATGAAGTGCGAACAAAAAATAACTCATCCCTGCAAAATGAAGGGATGAGTTTGCTCTAAAGGTATTATTTTTTCAGTAGACTTCCTAAAATACCACGTGCCAAAGTGTTGGCTATGGTACGGCCAAAGGAGGTTGCAGTTTTTTCCAGAACTTTTCCCAGAAGGGAAGGTTCTTCTTTTTTGGTAGTGGTGCGGCGAGTGGAGGTCTTTCTGGTAGAAGTACCGGCACTGCGAGCGTTACGGCGCACTTCTTCCTGCAAGGTTTCGTCTTCAGGAACGTATTCTTCGCCAGCGGCTTCCGCTTCTGCTTTGGCAGCTTGCTCCGCACGCTTTTGTAAAATTTCGTAGGCAGACTCCCTGTCAACAGTTTTGGAGTATTTGCTGTGAAGAGGACTTGCGTTGATAATTTCCTGACGTTTACTTTCTTCTGCGACTCCTAAGTAGCTGCGGGGAGGCATAACGTAAGCACGCTCAACAATTCCGGGGATGCCTTCTTCGTCCAGCAGGGAAACAAGTACTTCGCCAGTTCCCAGTTCGGAAAGGGCAGCTTCCGCGTCCAGCTTGGGATTGGGACGGAAGGATTGAGCTGCTACCTTCAAGGCCTTTTGGTCTTTGGGAGTGTAGGCACGCAGTGCGTGTTGCAGCTTGTTACCTAATTGGGAGAGCACGCTGTCAGGAATATCGCTGGGTAATTGGGTGATGAAGTAAATACCAATGCCCTTGGAGCGAATCAAGCGCACGATTTGTTCCACTTTGTCCAGGAGGGAACGGGGCGCGTCTTTGAAAATTAAGTGGGCTTCGTCGAAGAAGAAAACCATCTTGGGTTTTTCAAGGTCGCCGGCTTCGGGCATGGTTTCGTAAAGTTCGGAGAGCATCCACAGCAGGAAGGTGGAATAGAGGAGCGGACTTTGGAAAAGCTCGGTGCAGTGGAGCATATTGATAATGCCATAGCCCTTTTCATCTTGAGAGAACCAATCTTTGATGTCCAAGGCAGGCTCGCCAAAGAAAATATTGCCACCTTGGTCTTCCAAGCGGAGCAGGGCACGTTGGATGGCGCCGATACTTTGTCCGGAAACATTACCGTACTTGGTTTTTAAGCTGGCAGCGTTTTCACCAACATATTGCACCATACTGCGTAGGTCCTTCAAATCTAAAAGAAGCAGGCCTTGTTCATCTGCTACGCGGAAGATGATGTTCATAATGCCAGTTTGGGTGTCGTTCAGTTCTAACAAGCGGCTTAAAAGTTCCGGTCCCATTTCGGAAATGGTAGTGCGGACAGGATGCCCCTTTTTGCCGTACACATCCCAGAAGCGGATGGGGTAGCCGCTAAACTTCCAGTCAATTTCTAAACCCAGTTTATTGCGGATACGTTTTTGGAAGCCCTCGCTATCTTCGCCGGGCAGGCACATGCCGGAAACGTCGCCCTTAATATCTGCCAAGAAAACAGGGACGCCCATTTCGCTGAAGGCTTCTGCTAAAACTTTTAAGGTTACGGTTTTACCGGTACCGGTTGCACCAGCAATTAAACCATGACGGTTCGCCATTTTAGGGGTAAGGTGAATACTGCCTTCACTATTTTGGCACAGCCACACTTTATGTAATTTAGGGATATACATCACAGCACCTCCGAGAAGTTTCTTTCCTATATTATATAGGCTTTTCTTTACTTTCGCATTATGTTTGTTCAAAAAACATAATGTAGTATATAGGCAGATAAGTTACTTTTCCTTTTGTGGTTACTATTCTTTCATTAGAAAGTACATATCCACCTTTAATATTATAATCTTCATTATTTAGAAAATGGTTAAGTGCACTATGAATGGTGTAGTCTTTACCTGACTTAATCTCCAATGGAATTGTAGATAAGAGTTCATAATCGTCTATTAAATAATCGACTTCGCCTTTGTTGCGATTATCATAATAGAACAAGTTATAGCCATGGGCTTTTAGTTCAGAAGCAACTACCGATTCATAAACTGTCCCAAGATTTATACTTCGTTCGTCATCTAAAATGGCACGAATATTATTCTTATAAAGGATACCGGTTAAGATGCCAACATCATTTAGATATAGTTTTAAAAGATTTTTCCCGCTATTCTCTATTAGAGGAAAGGTTGGAGTAGAAATTGCCTTTACCGCTAAGGCTATGCCTGCATTTATTAAATAATCAAATTCATCTTTGTAATCGGAAAAAGTTTTTTTGGGCTTATTCTCAATGTTTTTTACTACAATACGTTTCTTCTTGTTTTCTAAAGTGGAAGGAATCATGTCGTAGATTCTTTTTATTTTTAATTTTTTTTCAGTATCATATTTTGAAGCATCCAGCCCGTAATAATTATGAATCTCATTTTGTATAGTGCGAACCTTAGAAATATTTTTTTCGGCAACAAACATATTTACTGCATCTGGTAATCCGCCAACGAGAAGATATTTCTTGAATAAGTCTAAAATTTTATTGTGAGTATTTTCGTCGAGACTTTCACGTAGCTTGAATTTGTTGCGTAAAGCAGTAATGGCAAAACTATTAAAGCCATTAGCCAATAAAAATTCTTCAAAATCTAAAGGGTACATATGTTTAACTTCGATGCTCCCAATAGGGATTGAAGTTGTTTGGGCAAGGGTGACACCCAATAATGAACCGCTTGCTATATAAGTAAATCTGTCGTCTTGTTTTAAAAATTTAAGTAGCGTTAGGAGGTGTGGATAAGCTTGTATTTCATCAAGAAAGATGAGGGTATCATTTTTGTTTTGCAACTTTTCACCAGCTAACATACTTACTTGTAGGTAAAAGTCATCTATAGTTCTACTATTTTCAAAGAGCTTATTTTGTAATGAATCTTCTAAAAGGTTAATCTCGATATAATTTTTATATAGTTTTTTCCCGACATGGCGAATGATATATGTTTTACCTATTTGCCTAGCGCCGTCAATAATTAGAATTTTATTAGAGTCAGAACGTAAATGATTCTCGATATATTGCTCTATTTTTCTGTATAACATATTCTCACCCGACTTTTCAAATGATTTTGGAAGAAGAAATAGGGACTTTTCAATAAAAATATATCACGTTTTAAAAGACTTTTCAAATAAAATAGACCTCATTACCTTTTTACGGTAGTAAGGTCTATTTTTTATATTCACCTGCCAACATGTGACCTTAATCACAAAGTTAATTATTCAAGTTTTGTTTGCTGTATTGTCAGTATTAAAACATCACTTTTAAAACGGAAAGTATTAAAATAATTTGAATAAGAAAAGTTTTGCGGAGGGAAGAATATGCAGATAGGCTTGGATATTGGTAGTACGACTATTAAAATTGCTGTGCTTGATGATGCAGGGAAGCTTCTTTTTGCGAAATACCAAAGACATTACAGCCAAATAGCTGAAAAAATACAGGAGCTTTTGCAAGAGCTGTTCGCAAAATTTCCCCTGCTAAAGACTGCTCATCTTGCGGTGAGCGGCAGCGCAGGCATTGGTGTTGCGGAAGGTTGCGGCTTGCAGTTTGTGCAGGAGGTTTTTGCGGAAAAGGTTTGTACTGAACGCCTGAACCCTGGTACGGATGTTGTTATCGAATTAGGTGGTGAGGATGCTAAGCTGCTATTTTTAGGCAAGCATTTTGACGCGCGTATGAACGATAGCTGTGCTGGCGGAACAGGTGCTTTCATTGACCAGATGGCAAGTCTTTTGAATGTTGCCACCGAAGATATGAACAGCATGGCACAAAAGGCACAAAATATTTATACCATTGCCAGTCGTTGCGGTGTGTTTGCCAAAAGTGATATTCAACCACTGTTGAACCAAGGTGCACCTAAAAATGATTTGGCGGCTAGTATTTTCCAGGCTGTTGCGCAGCAGGCGGTAACCGGTTTGGCGAAGGGAAGACCCATTAACGGCAAGGTGCTGTATCTTGGCGGACCTTTGACCTTTATGAGCTGCCTGCGTGATTGCTTCGATAAAATTCTAAATGTTAAGGGTACTTGCCCCGAAAACAGTTTGTATTATGTTGCTATGGGTACTGCTCTTTGCGCGGAACACAGCGTTGACCTGAGAGCTTTGCCGAATAAGCTGCAGGCTACTGCTGCTTGTCGTACTTTTGAGCATTTGTCACCGCTCTTTGCCAACGAGGAGGAATATCTCTTCTTCAACGCGCGTCATAATACTGAGCGGGTTGCTACCGCAGATATTGCTACTGCCAGCGAAGCCTACCTTGGCATTGACAGCGGAAGTACTACTATAAAAATAGCGGTGGTGTCTCCTAAGGGCGAGCTGTTGAAATCTTTTTATCAGAGCAATAAGGGCAACCCTGTTATAGCGGTGAAGGAATTTTTACAGAACTTTTATGTGGAGTATCCCCAGTGTAAGCTTATTGCAAGTGCGGTTACAGGCTACGGAGAAGATTTGATTCGCCATGGCTTTGGGGTTGATTATGGTATTGTAGAAACCATTGCCCACTTTCTGGCGGCGAAGAGCTTACAGCCCAGTGTGGATTTTATTCTGGACATAGGTGGGCAGGATATTAAATGCCTTAAAATTCACAATGGCTGTATTGATAATATTTTTTTGAATGAAGCTTGCTCCAGTGGTTGTGGCAGCTTTTTGCAAACTTTTGCAGAGATTTTAGGCTACAGCGCGGAGGAGTTTGCCAAGATAGGTCTATTTGCAGATAAACCTGTGGATTTGGGGAGCCGCTGTACCGTATTTATGAATAGTAGCGTGAAGCAGGCGCAAAAGGATGGAGCTTCTGTTGCTAATATTAGCGCAGGCTTGTCCCTGAGTATTGTGAAGAACGCTTTGTACAAGGTTATCCGTCCTGGAAGCAAGGAGGCTATTGGAAAGCACATTGTTGTTCAAGGGGGAACCTTCCTCAACGATTGCGTGTTGCGTGCTTTCGAGAAGGAGATGGGGCTTGAAGTTGTGCGTCCTAATATTGCAGGCTTGATGGGTGCCTACGGTGCTGCCCTCTACGCTCGCGGTCGTCATGAGCAGGCGCCCAAGACTTCTACGCTTTTAGATGCCGCTGCTTTGGCGCAGTTCAAGCATCAGGTGAAGAGCGTAACCTGTGGCTTGTGCAGTAACCATTGTCATTTGACTGTTAATACCTTTGCCAGTGGTAAGCCCTTTATTAGCGGAAACAGGTGTGAGCGCCCCGTTACCCACTGTGCTCCCGATAATAGCCTGAATCTGTATCGTCAAAAGCTGGATTTACTGGCAGGTTTGAACGAAAGGGAAAGCAGTGGCGTGCGTGGAACCATGGGTATTCCCATGGGGCTGAATATGTACGAGCTTTTACCTTTCTGGCATGCCTTCTTTAGTAATTTGGGCTTTAAGGTTGTGGTGAGCCCCATTGCGGATAAAAAGATTAGCAAGATGGGACAGAACACCATTCCCAGCGACACTGTTTGTTATCCGGCTAAGCTGATGCATGGACATATTAAATGGCTGCTGGAGCAGGGAGTTACCAATATTTTTTACCCCTGCATGACCTACAATGTGGAGGAGGGCAATGGAGAAAACTGTTACAATTGCCCTGTAGTTGCTTATTATCCGGAGGTATTGCACGCCAATGTGCAGGAGCTGGAACAATGCAACTTCTTCTTTGATTATGTTGGCTTGGGTAATAATAAGGTTCTAGCGAAAAAATTGGCGGCAATGCTGAACAAGGCCTTCCCGGATATTACAATGAAGGAAATTAAAAACGCTTTGCTACAGGCTTACATTGCCTATGACCTGTTTGAGGGTGAAGTGCGTCGTCAGGGTAGAAGGATTATTTCTGCGGCGAGGGAGCAGGGTAAGCCCATCATTGTTTTGGCAGGGCGCCCCTACCATATTGACCCCAAGGTTAATCATAGCATTGACAGGCTTATTACTACCATGGGTGCTGCCCTTGTGAGTGAGGACGCAGTGAGCAGCCATATCGAGCCTAAACAATTGGCGGCGGAGCTGCAAGTGCTGAACCAATGGACTTACCACAGCCGTTTGTATGCGGCGGCAAAATATGTTGCCAACAATGAGGATATGCACATGGTACAGCTGGTAAGCTTTGGTTGTGGCTGCGATGCTATTACGGCAGATGAATGCCGACGCCTGTTGGAAGAAAGCGGTAAAATTTATACCCAGATTAAAATAGATGACATAGATAATTTAGGCACAGCAAAGATTCGCTTACGCAGTTTGTTTGCGGCGGTGGGTCTGGAAAGCTGAGCCAAAGGAGTAGTTATGGAATCCCACGCGGTTTTTACACCGGAAATGAAAAAAACACATACCATTCTCATTCCCAGTATGCTGCCTTGGCATTTTAATCTGCTTAAAGCAGCATTGGTAAGCTGTGGCTACAAGGCAGAGCTTTTGGACAATAGGGACAGAAGCGTTGTGGAAACAGGGTTGAAGTATGTGAACAACGATATTTGTTATCCCGCCTTACTTGTTATTGGACAGTTCATTAACGCCTTGGAAAGCGGCAAGTACGACGTGAACCATGTTGCTTTGATTATGACCCAAACTGGTGGCGGTTGCCGAGCCTCCAATTATATTCACCTTTTGCGCAAGGGCTTGGAGCAGGCAGGCTTTGGTCACATCCCCGTAATTAGCTTGAACCTGGCGGGGATGGAAGAGCAGCCTGGCTTTGACTTGAGTCTGAAAATGATTAAGCGGATGTTGGCAGCAGTGGTTTATGGCGACGTGCTGATGTATCTGAGCAATAAGATTCGTCCTTATGAGGTTGTTGCCGGCGGGGCAGATGCTTTAGCAGGACGATGGCTTACTAAATTAGAAGACATGTTCCGCGCTGGCAAGGGACAAACCTTGAGCAGTATCTATCAGTTTGGGCGAGAGATTACCAAGGATTTTGCCAAGCTTCCCATTGTAGCAAAAGATAAAATCAAAGTGGGAGTGGTTGGTGAAATCTACATCAAGTATTCTGACTTGGGGAATAATTGCCTGGAAAATTTCTTACAGAAGCAAAACTGCGAATACATGCTGCCCGGAGTTATGAACTTTGTGATGTATGGCGCTGATACCTATTTGATAGATTATAAGCTGTACGGTGGCAGTATGATGAAGTATGGTACAGCGAAGATTGCCATGTGGTACCTACAGCGTTTGGAAAAGGCAATGCGCAAGGCTTTGGATTACTCTCCCTTCAAAGCACCTGCCTCTTATGAAGAAACTAAGGCTATGGTGAAGGGCGTTATTGGTTATGGTAACAATATGGGAGAAGGCTGGCTCTTGACTGCGGAGATGCTGGAGCTTGCCAAAAACGGGTATAACAATATTATTTGCGCCCAACCCTTTGGCTGCCTGCCCAACCACATTGCAGGACGAGGAATGATTAACAAAATTAAAGAGCTGGTGGAGGACGCTAACATCCTTCCCATTGATTACGATGCCAGCGCTTCCAAGGTTAACCAGGAAAATAGAATCAAGCTGATGCTGGCAACGGCAAGATAGAATTTTAACCTCATTACCTTTCGGGTAGTGAGGTTGTTTTTTTGAGGCTTTCCATTGTTGCTAACCGGTTTGCGAAAAAAATTCAGCAATGTTATAATTGAAATATCTTAGAATGGATGGTGATACCTATGATGAAAAAATTTCTGGCAGCTGGCCTTCTGACCTTGGCTTTCACCGCTGCTCCTCTGTTTGACGCAGAAGTTATGCCTACTGTAATTGCAGCTCCTTCCAATGTAACTATGGAAAACTATCCTGCCCTCGTTGGCAAAACTCATATGTCCCAACTTTCCAACAAGGATATGCGCGAAATTAAACGCACTGCTCCTGAACTGAAAAAAATCGGTGATTGGAACCGTCGTGTTGCTTATTACTTGGGAGAAAAAGATTATGCTGTTTCCACCATGTGGAGCCCTCAAAGAGTTCAATTGATTACTCCCTATTCTTTAACCAAGTACTTGTATTTCTTGGCTGATAAGGAATTGGTTGCTCCTGACCAAAAATTGCTTGACGAAGTAGCAGCGTTGAAGGACGTTGTTTGGGTTTGGGTATGGAATAGCGGCAGCTACAATGTTATGCAAAATAACCCCGTTCCCACCATTGAAAATGTAGTAATCCGTTCCAAGGACAATGATTACTTCTATCATTTAGATAAAGAAGCTTATATGCCTATCGAAGCAATGCAAGCAGCTAAGGTTGATACCGCACAGCTGTGGCCCTTCCCGGCAAAAGTTTTCTCTCAAAGCCAAATTCCTTTTGAAATCGTGCTGATGGATTCTGCGGATAATAGAAAACCGTTGAAGATTAAAGACGACGACCTTGCTAAGTGCAAATAATTAATAATATCTTAAATTGAGGGGGTATTACCAATGAATGTAAAAGCAACTAAATTTAATGAATTCCTGCAAGCTAACAACATCACTTGCTTCAACGCGCAGGCGATTGAAAATGAAATGCATTCCGTTCTCTATCGTTCCTTTATGGAAGTGAATGGTCAAAACCTGCCCACTATGGTTGTTGTTGATGACAGCATCTATGTTATGGTACAGGTTCGCGTAGCCGGAGCTGTTGTTAAAGAAGGTAATAGAGTAGCTGTTATGGAACACATCAACGCGCTGAATGAAAAATATAAGGTTTTCAAATACTATATTAACGAAAATGGCGACATCGTAATTGAAAGCTGCATTCCTTCCACTGATGAAGATTTTGTTCCCGGCTTGATTCATGCTGTAATTGACGTAATCCTGAAACACTTGCAAGAAGAGTATCCGCAAATTATGAAAAACGTTTGGGCTAACTGATTTTGTAAGCAAGAAGAGAAGCCTAAGCAAATTTAAAATAGGATAATAAAAATTAAACGCTGTGTGGCGAAAGCTACACAGCGTTTTTATGTGGTGTTACATAGTTTTATGTTTTACATGGTCCATAGCTTGGGCGAAGAGGGTGAGGACGTGTTCGTCGTCCAAGGAATAGATAACCTCCTTGCCTTCCTTGGTGAATTTTACCAAGCCGGCATTACGCAGCATTCGCAGCTGATGACTGATGGCAGAGTGGGTCATACCTAAACCTTCTGCAATACAGGATACGCACAACTCCTCTTGGTGCGCCAAAAGGGAGAGAATGCGGATGCGGGTGGGGTCACTAAGGACTTTGAAGATTTCTGACATGGGCTGGATAAACTTTTCGTCGTTGCCGGGAATGGAAAATTTATGAGTATGTTCTGTCATGATATCACCTGTTTTGAATGTAAGTACGGTAGCCTTTGTTGAAGAAGTAGATTAAGACTAAATAATAGAAGAAACCGCCGGTTTGCGTTCTGGTAATGAACAGTACCGGGAAAATAAAGAAGGCAAGGGCCAGAAAGAAGATTTGGGGTAGGGAGCCTAGCAAGCCGTTACCCAAGCCCCGTTCACGAATGTTACCAACTAATTTAATGGTAGCAAGAATGCTGTAGCGGGAGGCAAAGATGCCAAAGAAGAAACCGCTCAATGCGTATAGAAAATAATTGCAAATTTCACCGAAGGTCATGTAATCGTCCTATCTAAACACGCCAGTAGCATAGCACTTCTTGCGTGTTTTAATTTTTATGGGTATTAGTATTAGCAAGAGGGATTGCCTTTAATAACATTACTGCTATAAAGCTTCCCCCAATGGAGCTGATTAAAAAGGGCGGGATGAAGAACCAGGCTACAGCATCGCTTCCCAAAAGGAAGTAAGCGATGAGCCAAGCTGCGAAGCCACCCAAGACGCCTGTTCCAAAAACTTCGCCCACCATTGCCATGGGCAGGGTTTTGCGTCGTTGATAAAGAACGCCTGCTAACCACGCACCCAACATGCTTCCCGGGAATGCCAGAAGGGAGCCTGTTCCGAACATGTTGCGCAAGCAGGCAATGACAAAGCCGATGGCAGTGGCGTAGTCCGCGCCAAGGAGTACTGCTGCCATAACGTTGATGGCGTGCTGTACGGGAAAGCACCTGGAAACGCCGGCGGGTATGTAAATAAGATGCGCCGTTAATGTGCCGATGGCAATTAGGAGCGCAGCCAAAGTTAGTTTGCGAGTTTGCATATTGCACCTCAAATATAAATGCTACATTAATTATACGCATTAGCTCCAAGCCACGCAAGATTATTTTGCAGGGGAAAAACCGTTTTTGTAGAATAACTAAGTGACTAGGTTTAAAACAAAAGTCGAAAAGTCAAATTGTTTCACGTGAAGCAAGGCAAATTTGTGAACTACAAATGGAGAGGTAAATTATGCAAGTCTTAGAAGGTATTAAGGTTATAGATTTTTCTAAATGGTTGCCCGGTCAGTACTGCGGTATGCTATTGGGTGATTACGGCGCAGAGGTTATCAAGGTTGAAGATATGTCCGGGGACAGCACGCGCCGCTTCTTTCCGGAAAAGGAAGATGGCATGAGCTACTGGCATTTAATGCTTAACCGCAACAAGCGTGGTATCGCTATGGATATCCGCAAGGAAGAGGGGCAAGAAATTTTGCGCAAGCTTTTGAGCGAGGCAGATGTTTTTCTCGAAGGCTTCCGCCCCGGCTATTTGGCACGCTATGGTTTGGATTATGAAAGCATCCGCAAGATTAACCCGCGAATTGTGTACTGCTCCATTACCGGCTTCGGTCAAAACTGCCATAAGCCTGCCCACGATTTGAATGTTATCGGCTTGGCGGGGCTGAACTCTCTTGACGACGTGGGTGGTGCCTGTGTTTCCGAAGTGCAGGTTTCTGCCATTGGCAGCTCTCTCAACGCATTGAGCGGTATCTGCATGGCACTGCTTTCCCGCGAGCGCACAGGCGTCGGTCAATACCTGGACGTTAATTTGTACGCAACAGCTTTGAGCCTACAGGTGACAGGCATTAGCAGTGTGTGGGGTTGCGAAGAAACTGGGGACAAACCTTTTGGACGCACTGCTCACTATTATAATATCTATAAGTGCAAGGACGGCAGGTTCCTTACCGTTGGCACCATCGAGCCTAAATTTTGGCAACGCTTCTGCGATTTGATTGAATGTCCTGAGCTGGAGAAGCGTCAATTTGATTTTGCCCACAAGGAAGAAATCGAAGCTCGTATTAAAGAAAAGCTGCTGAGCAAAACTCAGGCAGAATGGTTGGAGCTGATTGGCGGGGCAGAGTTCTGCGTTACTCCTGTTCTAAATGTGCAGGAAGCCTTGGAAACGGAGCTGACCGCTCAAGAAAATATGCTGATGACGGAAGAATGCGATTTGGGAACCATCCGCTATGTGGGGGCGCCTGTTAAATTCTCCGATGGGGAATGTTCCATCCGTCGCAGAGCACCTCGTCTGGGCGAGCACAGTGTGGAGGTTTTGCAGGAGCTGGGTTACAGCGCCGAAGAGATTGCAGAAATGCAAGGCAAGGGCGCAGTCTAAGGAGGTACTATGAAACGAATTTTACTGGCGATGGTTTTCGTCCTGTGCGTGGTATTTGGTATCACTCCTCCTACGCAGGCAGGGATGATTAGCCTTGAACAAGAGATAGAGATGGGACGCGAAACTGCTCACGCTTTGGAAGCTCAGTACGGTTTGTACCAAGATGATGCCATGCAGGCAAGGGTGAACCGTATTGGCCAACGTTTGGCGGCGGTGTGCGGTCGTGATGAAATAGAATATTCCTTTAAGGTTTTGAACCATAACGAGGTCAACGCCTTGGCTTGTCCCGGCGGTATCATCTATGTTTTTAAAGGCTTGATTGATTATATGCCCAGCGATACGGAGCTGGCTGGCGTGCTTGGTCACGAAGTTGGGCACGTTGCGAAGAAGCACACTGTTCATTCTATCGAAAAGCAAATGTGGACAACTCTTGCCCTCATTGTGGCAACAGGTGGGCGCGGAGGCATGGGCTTGATTGGCGCGGCGCAGCAGGCACTTTTTGCAGGGTATAGCCGTACCGACGAACGTGGGGCAGACAAGGAAGGCTTTTACAATACGGTGAAAGCGGGCTTCAACCCTTACGCAATGCTGATTACAGCCAACAAGCTTGAAGATTTGGCGGCAGAAGGCGGCGGTGCGAGCTATGGTTTGTTCAGCAGTCACCCGGAGCCGGAAGAACGTGCCAAACGTATTAAAAAGTATTTGAAAGAATACGACATTCATCCCGATGTGGTGCTTAACGAAAATGGAGTTGCCACTGTTAAGGAAGGCGACTGGACTTTTAACATCAGTCAAAGCATTGGCAGCACCAAGGCAGAATATCGCGCTTATATGCTGGCAGGCTCCTTGTGGGTTGCTCGTCAACGGGGCGCCATCAATCCTGATTACTTCGTTGTGTACGACAATGGCAATTATGCCCACATCTATTACGATGACATTCAACTTTTGACAGTGTATAACCAGGACGCGGCAGGGATTAGTCCCAACGCAGGGGCTTATGCTGCGGCTTGTACCAAAATGCTGCGTGAATGGGCAAGCGTTGCCAATTACAACGATAAGCTGAAAAAAGACAAAGCCTTTGCGGAAGAACAGAAACGTTTAGCCGAAGAGCAGAAGAAATTAGAAAAAGAGCAAGCTAAAAAGGCTAAGGAAGAAGCAAAGCGTTTAGAAAAAGAACGTAAGGCTAAAGAAAAGGCTGAGAAGAAGGCTCGTGAAAAAGCAGAAAAGGAAGCCAAGAAGGCAGCGTAAAAATTTAAAAGCAAATAAAAAGGTAGCTTCTCCTTTTGGGAAGCTACCTTTTATTTTAAAAGGAATATCTAATTTTATTTAAGCATTTTATTTTCTTCAAGCCAAGGTTTAATTTTAGCAGAGATATTTGCCAAAAGACCGTCGCGAACCTCTACGCCCGGCAAGGTCTTGCGCAAATCTTCAACGCTTTCTTTAACGTCGCTGCTGCCGCTTGTAGCAAAGGGAAGAATAATCTTACCTTTTAAATCGGTTGATTCCACAAAGGTTTTAACAATCATAGGTTCTATGTGCCACCAGATGGGATAACCCAGGATGATTACATCATAATTTTTAAGCTCAGGCAGTTTGCCGGCAATGGCAGGTCGCAGGTTTTGGGATTTTTCTATTTTAACAACCTCTACCGCTTGCTTGTATTTATCCGGGTAAGGAACTTGAGGTTTTATTTCGTATAGGTCGCCACCAACTAGTTCGTGAATTTTGCAGGCAACCTTGCGGGTGTTGCCACCCCAAGAGAAGTAGGCTACTAAAACCTTTTGCCCATTTTTGGCTACAGCCTGTCCAAGTACATCCTTTTGCTTCTCAGAAGCTTCTTGCGCTGTACGGGACATGGAAAGCAAGCCTACAAATCCTGATGGGCCTTTATAAGCAATGAATGCTACTAAAGCTACGACTAATAAGATTATAATTTTTTTCATGGTGCCTCCTTAAATAGACAAACCCAATTTATAAGCTTCTTCCAATTCTTTATGCCCTTCGATATCATTGGGCATCATTACTCCACCAGCTAATACATAACCTAAATCCGTCCAGTCAAGATGTTTCATAAGATTTTTATAATAAAGCAATACATCGTCAAATTCATCGCCTTCTGCCGCCATCAATAAGACAGCATCTTTCTTTGGATTACTGTAATCGGGGTTACATTCTGCCACAGCAAAAAGTCTATCGAAAGCAGTGCGTAATTGTCCGCTCAAATTCCAGTAGTACAAAGGTGAAGCCAATACAACAACGTCGGCTTCACGATAGATGGGATAAATTTTGTTCATATCATCATTTTGCACGCAAGGAAATTCAAAATCTTTACCACCACAGAAACAGCCTTTGCAACCATTTATGTTCATTGAATCAAGATGAAATTCAGTAACAGTGTTACCAGATACTTCCGCGCCTTTACGGAAGGAGGCAGTTAATTTAGAGGTGTTGCCTTGCTTATGAGGACTTCCGTTTAAAATAATAATCTTTTTATTCATAGTGAACCTCCTTGAGAACAGAGTTGACTTCTGTTTTCTCTTTAGTATAATTTTAATAAGAATGATAACTAAAGACAAGTACGCACATTTATGTTATATACTTACCTAAAGGAGAGTGCAAAATGGGGACTCGCTGTATTGCAAAAGAAACTCTAAAAAACACAGGCTTTAATTATACTTTGAGCCTTATTAATGGAAAATACAAGATGACTATTTTATATACCCTTATGGAGTTTGAAATAGTCCGATTCAATGAAATGAAACGTTATATTGGTGACATTTCTTATAAAACACTTAGTGCAGCTTTAAAAGAAATGGAAGCTGACCATCTTATAGCACGCAAGGAATATCCGCAAATTCCTCCTAAGGTGGAATACAGTTTAACTGAACGAGGGAAATCGCTAATTCCAATATTGGATGGAATGTGTGAGTGGGGAGATAAGAATAGGCTGTAAGTAGGTCTCTCTAAATTTGAAAAGCTATTGCCAAAATTAAAAAGGAATAAAAATAGACCTCACTACCTTTACAGGTAATGAGGTCATTTTTTATGAAGCTTTCCTTATTCGTCAACTCTGTACCAGAAGGGGCGCATGAAGTTCAGGTAGCAAACTTCGCCAATAGCAGGACCGAGGTCGCGACGGCCGGTTTGTACACGAATTTCTTGGTCGCCAACTTGTACCAGGTAGTCGATGATTTCGCCCAAGAAGGATTTACGCATTACAACACCTTGTACGCCGTTGGGGTCGGTGCTGGATGTAAAGTTGATTTCAGTGGGGCGAGAAGCCAAGTTGAAAGTTGCTTCGCCTTTAACTTTGTCGGGGATGATGATACCACCAGGCATTGCAGTGTTAGCACCTTTGATATGTGCTTGACCATTTTGCCAAACCATGTCGGTAAAGTTAGATACGCCGATGAAGCTAAATACGAATTTATTTACAGGATTGTTGTAAATATCAAGGGGAGCAGCGATTTGTTGCATTACACCCAATTTCATAACCATGATGCGGTCGGACAATGCCATTGCTTCAGATTGGTCATGGGTTACGTAAATAATGGAGAAGCCGTATTTTCTTTGCAAGTCCTTGATTTCAAAGCGCATTTCTTCACGCAGATGGGGGTCAAGGGAAGAAAGAGGTTCGTCCAAAAGCATTACGTCGGGGTTGATTGCCAGTGCGCGAGCCAAAGCAACACGTTGTTTACCACCGCCGGAAAGGTCTGCAGGACTTTGATCTGCATATTTCAAAAGGTTGGTGGAAGTCAGTGCGTCTTTAGTGCGTTTGTCGATTTCTGCTGCGGGCAGGTTACGCAAGCGCAGAGGGAAAGCAACGTTTTCGTAAATGTTCATATGGGGCCAAACTGCGAAAGCTTGGAATACCATACCGAAGTTACGATGTTCAGGGGGAGTATAGTGACGTTTTTTAGGAGAAGAAAGGAGGCGGTCGCCAACCCAAACTTCGCCATCGCTCAAATCTTCGAAGCCGGCAACCATACGCAGGGTAGTGGTTTTGCCGCAGCCGGAAGGACCAAGCATGGAGAAGCATTCGCCTTTGCCGATTTCGATATTCAAGTTATCTACGGCGGTAACATCACCGAATTTTTTAGTAACGTTAATTAAGCGGATGTATGACATGACGATTATTCACTCGCTTTCTTGGTAAGATGATTGATGAGCATTTGACCCAATACAATGAGGATCAATGCGATACCTGCAAGTGCAGTGGACATAACAGTTTCACCGTCTTCGTTCAGGGTGTAGATTGCTACACCGATGGTACGAGTGGTAGGAGCATACAGCATAATGGAAACTGTCAATTCGCGGAGAGCAGGCAAGAAGATAAGGAAGAAAGCGGAAATCATACCCGGTTTTACCAGCGGGATAACGATGTCTTTCAAGGATTGCCACATAGAAGCGCCGCAGGAGCGGGAAGCTTCCATCAAGGAGTCGTGTACTTGTTCCAACGCTGCGGAGTTAGCTTTCAGGGAGAATGCCATATAACGAGCAATGTAGGAAACAAGGATAATCCATACGGTGTTATAGATGTTGATACCATACGCACCGCTCCAAGCGAGGATTACGCCCAGCGCGATAACGGAACCAGGTACGGAGAAAGGAAGCATACCCAGGAATTCCAGGATGCCTTTGCCTCTAACCTTCATCTTAACGATAACGTAGGAAATCATTACGCCTGCAAACATAGTGATGAATGCTGCTGCCAAGCCCAAGGTAACGCTGTTAAAGATAGCGTCGCGGGTAACATCATATTCAAACAAAATGTATTTGTAGTTATCCAAGGACAGGTTAGCAGGGTCGGTAATGGACAAACCATAAGTTTGAACACCGCCAACAAGGAAGATTACTACGGTCGGCAATACGATGGTGAAGCCAATGTAAGCCAAGCAGAAGAACAACAAGGGGTAACGCAAACCGCGGAGCTTGAGTTCCATAGGACGGAAGCTTTTGCCGCCGATGATTTGGTAGTGACCTTTGCTGAGAATCTTTTGTTGAGTCCAGATGATGAGAGCTGCGGAAGCAATCAATACGGTTGCCAATACGGTACCGGTACGGATGGATGCGAAGCTACCAGCAGATTGGTGAATCTTTTCGTAGATAAGTGTCGGGATATTGTAAATACCTTGTTCAATACCCAAAACTGCTACGGTACCAAAGTGCGCCATGGAGTACAGCATAATGAGCAGTGCACCGGACATAATGGAAGGAAGTACCAGCGGAATGGTAATCTTGCGGGTAATGGTCAAGAGGCCTGCGCCGGAAATACGAGCAGATTCTTCCAAGGTGGGGTCCATACGTTCCAACGCGCCGCATACTTGAATGAATACGAAGGGGAACAGGTACATAACTTCAACAAGTGCGATACCGGCATAGCTGTAGATGTTAAACAGCGGCTCGGTAGTGTTGAACATTTCCATCCACATTTTGTTAATGTAGCCGGAGTGAGGAGAGAGCAGCATTTTCCAAGCCAATGCGCCGATGAAGGAGGGCAGCATAAAGGGTACAAGGAACAAGCTCTTCATAAAGGTTTTGTACGGTAAGTCAGTACGGGTTACCAGCCAAGCGAAGAAGGTACCTACGATTACAGAACCAACAGTGGTCATGCAAGCGATTACGAAGGAGTTTTTCAAAGCTTGGAAGGTTTCAGGTTCAGTAAGAACATTGTAGAAGTCGAAGCTGTTGAATTTGCCTTCTACGAAGAACGCGTTGAACAAAATCAACAGTACGGGCCATGCTACGAAAATAACCAGAATAGCGATGGAGATCAAGAGGATAAGTTGAGCAACGCCAAAACCGCTATCTTTTTTGATGGTGTTTTTTGCCATTATTCAGCCACCTCCTCAAGTTGTTTAGCGTCGAACCAGTGCAATGCCTTGAAGGTGATGTAGCACTCTTCGCCTTCTTCAAACATCAAATTGTTGTTGATGGCATGATGGGTTTCCAGTTCGGTACGCAGGGTTTCGCCGTCGATTTCAACCATGTAGTCCATGGTTGCGCCTAAGAAGTTAGCGCGACGGATTTTGCCTTTGAGGCCTTTAGCTTCGCGGCTGATGGTAACATCAGACGGACGGAAGCCAGCTACCCAGCTAGCAGCGCTAC
>JAFTMR010000082.1 GCA_017452325.1 Phascolarctobacterium sp.
CCAAGCTAAATGTATACAAGCATCAGGACAACCAAATACTTCATATAAATTCTGTTCACCAGAAAAAATATCAGCTTTTATAACTTTAGCTCGCAAATCTATATTGTTATCATTCATATCAGCAGCAATAACTTCAATATTTTTATCAAGTAAATTTTTGACTACATGATGTCCAATATATCCATTTGCTCCTGTAACTAAAACTTTCATTTATATATCCCCACATATAGTAACTTTTTCCAAAACTGTAGTAATTCAAACTAAAATACAGGTTCTACTTCCTTAAGCAACGGATTCTTTTCATCCTTCGCAGAAAGAATTGGATTCTCTACTCCCCACTCCACACCAATTTCTGGGTCATTCCAGCGAATACCACCATCAGCTTCAGGAGCATAATAGTTATCAGCTTTGTAGAGGAACTCCACATCATCAGTTAAAGTAACAAATCCATGTCCAAAACCTCTTGGAATGAGAATTTGTTTTTTATTTTCTTCGCTCAGCTCAACCGCCACCCATTGTTTGTAGGTAGGGCTGTCGTGACGTAAGTCCACAGCAACATCAAGTACTGCACCTTTTACACAACGAACAAGTTTCGCCTGTGCCTTATCTCCTTTTTGAAAGTGAATACCACGCAAGGTTCCTTTAACGGTGCTTTTGGAATGGTTGTCCTGTACGAAGTCGTAGTACAAACCCAGCTCTTCCATTTTTTTCTTGCTCCAGCTTTCCATGAAGAAACCTCTATGGTCACCAAAAACATCCGGCTCTAAAATTACGACACCTTCAAGTTTTGTTTTAATTATTTTCATTTAAAAGTTCTCCTAAAATTAGTAGATGATTCTGCCATCTGCTACCTTTTGCAAGTATTGTCCATAAGGTGCTTTGCCGTAAGCTTTTGCACTTTCAAGAAGCTGCTCTTTATCTATCCAACCATTCTTATAAGCAATTTCTTCCAATACCGCTATGGAAATACCAGCTCTTACTTCTACTGCTTTTACAAAATCAGCAGCTTCATTAAGGCTATCTATTGTTCCAGTATCAAGCCAAGCGTATCCACGACCAAGTGTTACTACTTTAAGTTCGTCTTGTTCTAAATAAATTTTATTAAGGTCTGTAATTTCCAGTTCGCCACGAGCAGAAGGTTTTAAAGCTTTTGCATACTCACATACTTTGTTGTCATAAAAATACAAACCGGTTACTGCATAGTTACTCTTAGGTTCGGCAGGCTTTTCTTCCAAAGAAACTGCCTTACCGTTTTCGTCAAACTCTACAACACCAAAGCGTTCAGGGTCATCTACGTAATAACCAAATACAGTAGCACCAGTTTCATTGTTAGCAGCTTCTTTAAGATGTTTGGTCATACCCGCCCCATAAAAAATGTTGTCACCTAAAATCATTGCGCATCTATCACCAGCAATGAATTCTTCTCCCAAAGTAAACGCTTGTGCCAAGCCATCAGGAGAAGGCTGCACTTTGTAGCTAAGTTTCAAGCCATATCTGCTACCGTCACCCAATAATTTTTCAAAGTTGGGTAAGTCTTGTGGTGTAGAGATAATTAGAATTTCTCTAATGCCAGCAAGCATTAAAATAGACAAAGGATAAAAAATCATAGGTTTATCGTAAATAGGTAAAAGCTGTTTGCTTGTTACCATAGTGAGCGGATACAAGCGGGTACCACTACCACCTGCAAGAACAATACCTTTCATAACACATTTACTCCTTATCAAAAGCTTCTACGAACTCGTCAATATTTTGTAGAAATTTTATATTTTTTCGTATTTTCTCTTCTTCCCAATTCCACCATTTAATCTTGAGTAGCTTTTCAATGATTTCATCAGAAAATCTGTATTTAATAATTTTGTCTACACTACCAATTACCGCATAAGGAGGTACATCTTTCCTAACAATGCTTCCAGCGGCGATTACTGCACCATCATTAATGGTTACGCCTTCAAAAACAATGCAATTCGCACCAATCCACACATCATTGCCAATAAGAATATTTCTTTTCTCATCAGGGCAGTAATTTTTCATATAATCTACATCTGCAAAAGAAAATTCTTTTAAGGAAGCGATGGGAGAAGTTGTAACCCAATCCAATCTATGGTCATTTGGCACAATAATCTGCCCAGAAGCAATAGAACAAAATGAACCAATACTAACTAAATATTTACTATTTAGGTATTCATAACCATAGGTGTATCTACCAACTTTTACATTGTTATATCTTTCGTTCCAATATCTTCCTAAATTGTCATTCCAACCATATCTTTTCTTAGACATTTTAAGAATAAACTTCGGGCATTTATTGGTACCTCTTAACTTTCTAACAACGTCACAAAGCAATGCTTCTTATTTCCTTATGCCATATTCTGAAACTAAATCAGTCATTTCAAATCCTCTAACACTTCACCTAAAAGTTTTGTCATTGTATATTTATCTTCCACAGTTTCCTTACCATGCTTGCCTATTACTTTACGTATTGCTTCATTCTTCAAATACCAATCAATCTGCTTTACACAATCATCTGCGTCATTGAATAATGCAATGTTGTGCTTATCAACCAATCCAAATTGTTCTGCATCACTTCTATAGTCACACAGTTCAAAATTACCATTGCCCAAGATTTCAAAGGTTCTTGGGTTGATGCCTTTGTGTAAAGAAATATGTACGTTAAGACAAATCTTGGACTGCAAGTAAAGCTTGGCAACATCCTTGCCGTATAAGAATTCATTTTTAACATACTTGACTAAGCATGGATATTTTTTAGCAAACTTCTTCCTTGCGGAAGCTTCCTGCCACCAATGCTTGTTATGCCAGTAATGACCATATACAATCATCTTTTTATTGTTTGCATCGCAATACTCCGCAAGTTTATTTAGCACTTCCAACCTATTCTCAGTAGAGTTGCCAACAAAACTTATGTCATAAAGTTTTTCTATAGTTTCTTCATTATTACAGTACAATTCTTCAGCAACACCTATTGGAAGATATTTTACGGTAACTCCATATTTTTCCCTTGCCCATTCGGTATCGTTAGGTTCAAAAGAATAAATGTAATCAAAGCTCCGTAAATTTTGTTCTATGTACTCAAATCGCTTTATGGTATCCATGTACCAAGATAGTGATTTAGCACCTACATTTTTTGCTTCCTGTAAAATTTGCTTATCAATAAACTCATAATATGCATTACCGTTTATTGAAAGTAATATGTCGGGTCTAAAATCCGTTACAGCTTCTAAAATCTTTTTCTTGCAATTACCATAAAACTTATTGATAAAGCCTTGGTCTTTCATCTTATATCTGATGTGTTCCAAGATGCTTAGATTGCTTTTATGGAGTAACGGCATATAAATAACTTTCACTTCATGCCCCAAACCTTGCAAAGCATAAACTGCACTATCCGTATAATTAAAATATTCTTCCCCAAAAACTAATATTTTCATCTAAAGCTCTCCAAAAGCTATTCAGCTTTACTTTAACTTCCTACTCCACATTGACAGCTTTCCATAAATAGTGTTAATCAAGTGGCAGTTCTTTGTCCCCCAAAGTAATAACTTGTTTTTACCGCTAAGGAATTTAACGTCGCCAACATTATCCAAAAAGTTTTTTAAGACTTTCTTGTCTTCTGCTTTTATGCTCCCGCATCCGGCACTTTCAGCAGTAATTGCAGAAAGCGCTGTTTTCACTGCAAACATTTTGCATTTATCTACTGCGTCCTTAGAGTGTACTTGAGCAAATTCATAACGTTCTTTGTAGCCTAAGAAATTTTCAAATCTACGTTGCGCATCAAAAGATAACGCAATGGCACTGCCTTCTCTTTTCAAATAATAGTAGAAGGCTTTTTTCATATAACCAACCTTTGTAGAGTTATGAAAGGTTTTGTAAATGGTTGCAACATCTTCAAAACGTCTGCCGACAGGAAAACGTACTCCTTCCCAAACAATTTTCTTATAAACCTTGTTGCAAGGGGAATTGTCTATGATATCTACCAAGATATTTCTTAAAGCAGTTTGCCCATCCATAACTTTATCTTCATTAAATCTAAAGCTTGCGGAACACTTACTACCTTTTACTTCGTAAACTTCAAAACATACGACATCCAAGTCTTCTTTCCCGATAAGGTCAAAAAGCTTTTCATACATATCCAAAGCAATCCAGTCATCAGGGTCGATAAATGTAATGTACTCACCCTCTGCTTCATCAATGCCTAAATTCCTAGCCTGGCTTACACCGCCATTCTCTTTATGAATTACTCTGACACGTTTATCTTTTTGTGCGTATTCATCACAAATCTTTCCGCAGTTATCTGGCGAACCATCGTCAACAAGGATAAGTTCAAAATCTGTAAAGGTTTGATTCAAGATAGAGTCAACACATTTATGAATATACTGTTCTACTTTATATACGGGTACTATGATAGAAAGTTTAGGCATATTATTTTTCCTCATCTATAAGTTTTAACTTTACATATTTGTTCAAAGTATAATTGGAATAATTTAGGCACAGGACAAAGCCAAGCCAACCTTCCAAAAAACCTAACTTCAAAACATACATCTTGACAAAGGCAAAGAACGGTCTAAAAACAAAGTCTTTGATTATGCTAACCTTTTTATTTTTAGCTTTATTGTTTTGCGCGCCAATGGTGGAGTAAGTATTCATCTTGCTTATATACTGGTCAAAATCAGTATAGGTATAATGTTTCAAAAATCCTTGTAGAGTAATTACAGGTAGGTTACCAACAGGGTTTTCATGAACCTTTCCTTCCCAACGCGCTGCATTTGTAGGAAACATTCTAAGTACGCTATCTGGCCCCAAAACTCCATATTTAAAATCTTTGCCAAAAGCGCTGTTACGTCTTACAAATTTGAACATTGCCTTACGCGGAGCTTGAAGTTCTTTTTTTATCGCACCGGCAAGCTCATCATTGATGCGTTCATCCGCGTCAAGATAAAGCACCCATTCAGTATCAACTTGTTCCAACGCAAAATTACGTTGCGCAGAAAAGTCATTATCCCACGCGCGGTAAACAACTTTCGCTCCATTTGCTTTCGCAAGCTCCACAGTTTTATCCGTACTTCCGGAATCTACAATTAATACTTTATCCGTAACCTTGTGGGCATTTTCAATAACTTCTACAATATTTTTCTCTTCATTTTTTGTTAAGACAACAATCGCAAGCATCTATACCAACCTGTTTAAACTATTTCTAAAAATTTAATGGAATAAAAATAAAAGCTTCCACTTTATTAAAGAGCATACCCATTTTTACACATACATACTCAGATAAATTATAGCACCCTTGTCCCCCCCGTAAAGACACTTCGGTTTAGAAACTGCCCTAATTTTACCGTCTGCCCGAAGTGACTTACTATTGTTCGCAATGGTCGTTAGTTCGTTTTAGGGTAAAGCTTTAATTTTACAGCTCTCTTTGTTACTACTTACTCGAACTATATGCTTTTGTAGAAACAAGCGAATCAAATTCTAAGGTAACTGCTAAATATAACAAGCATCCAAACAAATAGTTTTTGATTTAGTAACTTACGATTCTGTAAGTCATAAGCTACTTAATTTTTTAATAAGCATAAAAAAATAACACCACTCTAAAAATTAGAATGGTGTTATATAAAAATCTTTAGTTCATCATTTCATCAAACGTAATCAATTTAATATTATCATTTTTGTTAGCCATCACAATTGCTCTGTCTGTAAATCCCCTCTTAGCAAACACATAAAAATGATATTCCTTATAAGGCAACAATTTGCTTCTATCCTGTAAGGTTCTTATGACATCAATATCTACCAATTCATTTCGCCATTTACATTCGCAAAGTAGTGCCTGCCCTTCGTCATTATATCCTAAAATATCTATTTCTTCCTCCCTTTTAAGAACAGGGTTTGTTCCCCACCATCTTCCAACATACTGAAACATTACCGGTAATTTCTCGTAGTCCTTCCAAAGGTAGTCTAAACAAATTTGTTCAAAAACTTTTCCCATAAAGTTAGAAATATTTTTTTCAACTGACTTCCATGCAACTTCATACATATTTCTTTGGATTGTGTTTAAATTTCCAGATACAAAGGTATACCAAAATCTAAACATGTTATCTTCAATTGAATATATAGTTTTTCGTGTATTATTGCTTCCAATCGGAGTTTCTTTCTTTACTATTCCTAACTCAGTTAAACGTTCTATGTATCCAGCTGTGACAGAACTTTCCAATCCTACTTTTGTAGAAATCTCTGAACTTTTAGAGCTTCCTGTAGCGATAGCTCTTATAATGGCATTATATGTTCCAGGTTCACGCAATTCTTGTTTTAAAAGATTAGTAGGTTCTTCATATAAATAACCATTAACAGATAAAAAATTTTTAATTATATTCTCTTTTAAACTACAAGCTTCATCAATGAAAGACATGTACTGTGGAACCCCACCAGTTATTCCGTATAAAACAGCCTTCTCTTCATTAGTGAAGCTTTTGCAAAAGCCCAATGACTCAAAAAAATCGAAAGGTTTTACTTTGATTTGTGCTGTCCGCCTACCAAATAACGGACTTTGATATCCCAAAACTTGCCTTTCCATAAAAGACATTGATGAACCGCAGATTATAATAAAAAGCTTTGTGTTATCTTTAAATTTATGGTCTATCATTTGTTGAAGAATAGAAGAAATTGCGTTATAAGATTTTGCTAAATAGGGATACTCATCCAAAACGAGAACTATTTGTTTTTGAATTGCTAAATCGTTTATTGATTCCAATGCATTTTTAAAGCTATCATAAACGGGAGCGATAGAAGCGTCAAAACCCAAATATCCAGAAATACTACGACTAAAGTTTTCTAAATTCTCCTTCATAGTACTTTCTATACCAGTAAAATAAATGCAAGCCTTGTTTTTTATAAATTCATTGATCAAAGTTGTTTTGCCAACTCGTCTACGTCCCCAAATAATTACACATTGAAAGTCTCCTCGATTATATAAGTCATTTAATACTTTCAATTCTCGTTCTCTGCCAATAAACATAATAACTCCTCCAAATAGCTTGCTTATGATTTAGTAGTTTACGATTAAGTAAATTATAAACCACTTAATTTTGATTAGCAAGCATAAAAAATAACACCACTCTAAAAATTAGAATGGTGTTATGTAAAAATTATCGTAACAAAATATACTGGCAACTTCCTAGCGAAGTAGCCTTTCTTTATTCAACTATCTTTCTACCCTCAAGGTAGTAACGTTTTTCTTCTGCTTCGCCCATAGAGAAGGTTTTTCTGGGCATTACGCCGTTGTTGACGATATTTTCAAAGAAGGCGTTTTTGGTTACGTTAGGCATCAAGAAGCCAATCGCCTTTTCTTTTTGGGAAAGTTGTTCTAAAGTTTCGTCACCATGGATGTAGTCAATCTCGCCTACATTGGCTTGCAGGTATTTGTCCAAAGCGATTTGGATTACTTCCAAAGGCAGCTCTCCATTTTCGTCGTTGATTTTCAACTCGCCAGCTTCACCGTTGGCAAACCATTTAATGGCAGTTCCCTTACCGCCAATTTCTGCTTGCAGGTAGTTAAGCAAACCTTGCACGTCCACATCAGTCAACAAGCGGTGGATGGGTTCAAAAACTTGCGCTTCGTCGTAAATGTTTTCTAATTCTACAAGAGCAAAGCGTGCAGGATGGTTAGCAACTTCTTCAGCTCCCCACTTTGCTTTAAGCTCCTCGTAGCAGGCTTTGGCAGTTGCCAAGGAATGGTTACCATCCCCTACTGCGTAGGTCATAGGTGCTTTGCCGGTGCCTTCGTATTTTTTCAGCACGTCTTGTTCGTAAGCAGTGATTGCCTCGTTAATGGCATCAACCTCTGCGCTTTGGAGCAAGTAGCCTGTAATATGACCGCCGCCCTCCATCAGGTCAAAGTCGTACAATCTTGGCAGCTCTACTTTTTTTGCAGTAAGGGGTTCAATGATACGTTCCTTTTCGTCATCACACAAAAGTAAAACGTGGGGCAGCTCCAGGCTAGCATTACGTCTAATTTCTACGCGGGGCGGGATGCGCTCCAAAACAGTTTGTTCCGTTGCGCGAATTGCTGATTTAGAATCCGCATTGTAATCGTACTGCTCCAAGTCAATTACGCCCACAATGCCTTTACGCACCACGCCATTTTTCAGAGTGCGTTCCACATAAACGTAAGCGTCCTTATATTCAGCAAAGATTTCTTCATTTAAATACTTCACCATATTTTCGTTGATGCTTTTAATGCGCTCCGCTCTATCTACATTCAGCTCCGCTTCCGGGAAAACCAAATTTAATGTAGAAAGTTCTTCGCCAACATTTTCTCTAACCCGTTGCCAGTATTCCGGTTGGGAAGTGAATTGGTCACAGGCGATTACCGCCCATTTTTCAAAAGAAGCGTTCTTAGGCAACAATATATTTGCAGGTGCAAAGGTTTTCATAATAATATCCTCCAGTAATTTTAATGTAAACTAAAAATTCAGTTACAACCTTAACTTTAAAATTACTACTATTTTACCACGCTTACTTACTCACAACAAGGCAACACTCAATGTATACAAGTAATGAAAAAATGCACCCACTTGCGTGAGTGCATTTAGTTTTTCTTATTCTACTTCTGTTTCAACCCTTGCGAGGATGAAGCACAAATCAGACAAACGGTTCAAGCAGATAAGCACTTGGGGATTAACTTCTTCGGTTTCTGCCAAGCGAAGCAGGCAACGTTCCGCACGACGAGTGGTGGTACGAGCCATATCCAGTACAGCTGCACCAACGGTTTCGCCGGGGATAATGAAGTGTCCCAGAGGTTCAAGCATAGCATCGAATTTATCAATGGTAGCTTCAAACAGCTTAACGTGGTCTTCTTTGATGTAAGGTTCGGGCAAATTCAAGCTTGCAATATCAGCCATTACGGACATCAACAGCTTTTGGATATTGAAGATGGTTTCTTTAACGTCTTCACGTTGTACATTGGCGCGAGCCAAACCCAAAGCGGAAGTGATTTCATCTACAGTGCCATAAGCTTCAACGCGCAGGCTTTGTTTAGGAACACGTTGACCAGTGTAAAGACCGGTAGTTCCTTTGTCACCAGTTCTAGTGTATACGGCAGCTTTTTTCATTTTGCACCCTCCTTTCGCTAATTAAGAAGTGTATTTAGAATTAGTAGATTTCTTCTGCGGAGAAGAAGTTGTTGATTTCGCGTTCAGCAGCTTCCGGGGAGTCGGAACCATGAACGATGTTTTCACCGATGGACAGAGCATAGTCGCCACGGATGGAACCGGGAACTGCTTCCAAGGGATTGGTAGCGCCGTTCAATTGACGAACAGCTTTGATTGCGTTTTCGCCACGGATAACTGCGCAAATCATCGGACCGCCGGTGATGAAGTCAACCAATTCACCGAAGAAGGGTTTGCCTTCATGTTCAGCATAGTGGAATTTAGCTTGTGCTTCGGTAACTTTAACAAGTTTCAAAGCAGCAACGGTCAAGCCTTTGTGTTCATAACGAGCGATAATGTCGCCAATCAAATTTTTTGCAACGCCGTCGGGTTTAACGAGTACGAGGGTTTGTTCCATTGTAAATCTCTCCTTAATATTTAAAATTAAATTTATACTAAATCGTGAAACGATTTTAGTCCATTAAGCTTTCAGCAGCTCTTGGTATTTGGCTGCGTCAAGTTTTTGCACCATGGCGGTAATCAGCTGTACTGCGCCAAGGTAGTCATCCATATGAATCACGCTTTGGTGACTGTGGATGTAACGGGTGGGTACGCTAAAGGTTAAGGTAAGTACGCCCGCACCGCTCATATGAATTTTGCCACCGTCAGTGCCGCCACCTTCAGAAATGCTAATCTGAGTGGGAATGCCCAGCTCCTTAGCAGTTTCAAAAGCAAAGTCGCGGAGTGCGTTGTTTGGAATCATGCTAGCATCAAAGATGGTGATGGCAATGCCCTTACCAATTTTTGCAGGAGCAATATCATCACTTA
>JAFTMR010000083.1 GCA_017452325.1 Phascolarctobacterium sp.
CCTTTTTTGCCAAGATATTTGACACGCAGGTCTTTCAATGCGTCCAAAGAGCTTACTTCTGCCAATTCAGCCAAGGCTTGCTCTTTAATAGCCAGTAATTGTTCTCTCATGGTCTTCCTCCTAAAAATAATAAAGCCCCTGTAATCTTAAAATTACAGGGGCGAATAAATCGCGGTACCACCCTTATTTGTACACTTCATTATGCCTTAACGCGGCTACACGCCTTGCCTACGCAGCTTGCGCCTTCAGCAGGGGCACTCCCAAGTGAACTTCAACCATAACTTTTGGGCAAGGCTTACAGCCAGTGACCTTGCTCTCTTAACCGCCGTTTATCGTCTACTTTCTTGCTCATCGTGCTAACAGGGGCATTTTCAATTAACGATTATTATAGCACAAAAGCAATTTGTAGTAAAGGGACTACTCCAAGATAATACTACGCTCAAAGCTTAACAGGTACTTCCTTAGTAATCACTAAAGAGCTGGGCGTAACCTCACATTCATAGGCAAGCACCTGCACGCCTGACCTGCGAGCTTGGCGCAGTGCTTCACCAAACTGAGGATGGGTTTTATCGTTAGGCTCAAAATATTGCATGCCTTCCATCTGCACAACGAAGACTACTGCCGCCTTATAGCCTGCCTCCACACAAGCGCATAGCTCCTGCAAATGCTTAACTCCGCGTTCAGTGGGCGCATCCGGAAAACGGACAACTCCATCTTCCTCCAAGGTAACGCCTTTCACTTCGATAAACATCTTCTCCGCTTCCGTCTCCAAATAAAAATCAAAGCGGGACGCACCAAAGGTACATTCCGGTTTCAAAAGCTTCACCTTGCCGAAAGGCTCCTTTTTCAAAAGCCACTCACCTACAACCTTGTTAGGCGCCTGGGAATCCATATTCACCAGCATCTTTCCCTTTTCCACAGCAATAAGAGAATATTTAGTTTTACGTTTGGGGTCATCGTGATGCTCCACATAAATAGTCGCCCTATCGGTCAACAGCTCCCGACAACGCCCTGTATTCTTCACATGACAAACCTCTTCCCTGCCATCCACCTCAATATGTGCAATGAAGCGATTGGGACGGCGCAGGAAGGTTGCCTTCTGAATATTATTGTATTGCATTGCGTGTTACCTCAAAAATAGGGAACTTTTCTGCATTTTAAACACAAGAAAGTTCCCTATGAAATAATTTATTATTCGCCGAAAAAGCCCTTATCGCTTTTTTCAGTCCATTTCAAATACATTTCTCTATAATTCTACTTAAATGATAGCATTGCACAGTAACAAGAGCAAGAAAAATCTATTCTGCCTTCTTTACCCGTACCATCTTCACATCCACTGCTGTAGATTTTAGCAAATGGCAAAGTTCCACTTGCAATGCTTCTGCAATTTGCAAATAAATTTTTAGTGGTATATCCTCAACAGAAAGGCCTCGCTCAATCCTTGATAACTTAGCAACACCAATATTGGCTCTTCTCGCACATTCCGCTTGATTTATCCCACGTAGCTTACGATGAAATACAATATTTAATCCAATATCCTTAAAAACATTATCGTTCATAGCAAATCCTTTCATAAGCAGTTTATTTTACCCTCTAAATATCTGCACCCAGTAATGCCTGTATCCTTTGGCATCATCTTCCTTCAAAATATATCCTACCCCAAGTTCTTTAAACTGCGGGTCCAAAATATTTCTTCTATGACCAGACGAATTCATCCATGACTGCATAACCTCTTCCGCACTACGCTGACCAGCCGCAATATTTTCTCCGATGCCGTAACCCTTTTTGTTGATTACGGTATAACAAGGCTCTCCATTGGGACGAGTGTGGTCATATAAAATAGTAAGTTCCTTCGCCCTAATCGCTGCACCCTCTTGCAAATCACAAGCTAAGCGCAACGCTCGTAACCCTCTCTTAGTACGCTCTTCATTAACCAATTTTAAAATATTTTCTGCAAAATTCTTATCCACTTCCACATAGGTAGCGTTGGGATTTTGCTTTAGTCTTACAAAATTATCCTGTTGTGCCTCTTGGTACACATCTAAAGGAATTACATTAATTAAATATCTACGTTGGTAAGGTAATTTATAATCACCATTAATATAGTAGCTCGCCTGCACAATCACCTTGCCAAGCTTGTACAAATACACCTCTTTACCACGTTCTGATAGAAGAATCTTTGCAGTACTATCAAGTACAGCATAATGCACATCACTTTGAGTATCCATTTTAAAGTAAGCACCTACTGGCATAAAAAGCTCTTCGTCGTAACTTGAAGAAGCATTGCACAGTTCAGTTGATAAGCATAATACAATCAAGATTAATGTTACAATTATTCTATACAATATTTTTGACATTGTACAATTCCTCATCGTAAAAGCACCACCAACAATCTTAAACACTTACCCATCACATTCACCTCATAAATCATTATTTCTCGTCACATCTGTCATATAGTAAAGCAAAAATTCTTTGTCCACATTTTTAGCATCAGCAATCCATAACCACTGCCTTTTGGCAACCGTATTCTCAAATAAATCATTGTAAAAAACATTTATGGTTTTGTGCTCTATCTTCTCATCCTCAAAGCCAAAGAATTTAAGTAAAAAAAAGCCTTTGGTTTCCTTATCCATCTTCTTTGCTTTCGCAAGCAATTCTTGGCACTTATCCCTATCATCTAGAACAAGATTAGCCAACGCCATAACACGAACTAAATTGCTATTATCTTTCTTTTTCAGTTCAGCCTTGCATAAAGCAATGACTTTTTCCGCATGCTTTTCAGCTTGTTTTTGATATTTAGAATAGTTATTCCAAAACCTTACATCACCAGCATAGCAAGCAATGGCATAATCTAAGTTTGCCGTAATATCATCAGGATTTACTTCCAGCCTTTGCTTCAAAACAGCTTCCGCCTTTGCAAAGTAGCTTTTCGCATAAGATATACCACCTTTTGCACGCCAAACTTGTGACCCTAAAAGCAGGTAATCGCTATTAGAGGGTTCCAAAGCGCAAGCCTTGCTGATTTCAGATATTGCCTTAGCATACATCTTACTGCTTTCAATATTATCTCCAGTAATTTGCGCATTAAGATAAGCTTCACAAGCACTGTTAAATAATTGCTGTCCAGCAACGCTATTAACACTTGCAGCTTGCTTAACGCTAGGTTGGATATTAGAAGCTACTACTTTAGCTTCGCCAGGCGAAACCTGCGTCAGTGTCGCCAATAACAATGCTGTTATACCTAATCCTAACCCTTTCATAACATGCACCTCCAACTAAAAAAGGGAATACCCTTTGAGAACGCAAAGGATATTCCCTCAGAGTTACAGCACTCTTTAGATTATTTTACAAAAACTACAGCAGCAGCGTTCAGCATTTGGGTATTTTCATTTGCCAACAAAATCTTATCTGCATCTTCAACAGAAACTACTACGTTTACAGGATTAACAGAGTTTTTGCCACCTTTTACCGCAACAGCTTTAACTACCAACGGATTATCACCAGCGCGGTTGCCATTAGTTGCATCTTGAATAACATTTGCATAACCTACCATACCTTCGGAGATTGCTTTATCTTTATCCAAATTTGCCAAGCCATATACTACACGACCATTGGTATCATAAATTACAGGTGCAAAGGTTGCTTCCAGACCCATATTATCAGCATCAACTACAACGCCGGTATATTTAACTTTTTTGATTTCTTTAACTTCTGCTTTAGGCAAAACAGTTTCAGTAACTTTCGGCAACGGTTCAGGCACTACGTTTTTAGCAACCTCCGGCAATGCTACAGCGGCAACGCTCTTTTCTTTACCGAACATCGGGATGCTCATTCTTACATAGTAGCTACCATCTTCGTTAACACCTTCATCAACAACGTGTGCGCCTTTAACCAAAGCATTAACCTTAGCTTTTACAGAATCATCAACTACAACCAAGTCTTGCAAAATGGTTTCAGAGTCAATTTGTACGCCTTGTACTGTTTCTGCCAAGATACGATAAGCATCTACGATTGCTGCTCTGCGTGCCAATGCAGTACCACGTTGACCAGCATTTTCAGGAGGAAGACCTACACCAATAGCTTCAACGTCAGCCTTTTCACCCTTTTCCCAGTTAACAATACCTTTTGCATTAACTTCTTTTTGTTCTTGCACAACAGGTTGTTTAACTTCAACTTGTACTGCAACAGTAGTCGCCGCAACAGGAGCTGCTACCTCTTTAGCAACGGGTTTCGGTGCCGCTTCACTAACAGGAGCTTCCGGAGTAGTTACTTCCGGAGCAATAGCTACAGGAGCAGTTTCGGGAACAGCTACTTCAGCAGCAACTGCGGGTGCGTTTTCAGGAACAACAGGAGCAGCTTCCGGAGCGTTTGCCGCACAAGTGAAGGAGAATGCCATGCTCATCATAATAGCTGCCGCCAAGTTTTTACCGTTAATCTTTTTCATCATAAAATTCATTCCTTTCGGTAACGCCTTGATAGGCTGTTTAATTTTCTAAGGAGTAACTCTTGCGTTATCCCCTTCGTTGGTTAAAGTATAGAACCCAAAAATGTTTTAATTTTGTTGATTCTATGTCTTTTCTATGACATTTTAAAAGTTTTATCTTTATCAATTATACAACATTTTAAAATTTAAATCACCAAGTAAATCTATAACCTAAGCTTACTCCGTAAGGCTTTTCTACCTTGTTGCCAAAGTCTCTTTCAACTTCAAGGTAGAAGCTATTGTTCTCGTCAATCTTACGGCTTGCACCAATAGCGCATTTCACCCAAGTACCTCCCATGTCATCTTCAACGGAACGCCCTGGCGCACTTACGTGAATCTTACCATCGAAGTCGTGCATAACTTCTGCCTTACCGTAATATTCAATGCCTTTAATATTCTTACCAACTTGAATACCTAAAGAAGCAATATTACTATAGCTGTTATCTGCGTGAATGCGAGTACCATGGTTATCAGTAAAATCTGCACTACCAACTCTACCCCAAGTTAAACCAACGGAAGGTTCATAGTACCAATCGTCTTTAAAAATTCTACGTCCGTACTTAGCAGCAATGGTAAACAAATCCTTATCGTACTCACCTGCAACAAAAATATCATTTTCATCATAGCCTGCGTAGGATTTATCAAGCTTACCGTACTTAACTACTAAATCGACGTAGTCATTGTTCTTTTTGCCAAGCCAGCTACCATAAGCATTAAAACCATAACCCTTGGTATCGCCAATAGCTTTATCGTCACATTCGTTTGTAGAATAAGTAAAACCTACACCTGCGAACAAAACGCCTGCATCATTTTTATAATCCTAGTCGTAACCACCACTCATAATGTTGTGGTCGTAACTAAGGTTTCTAATTTTGGTTTCACCAGTTTCACCACGAACCCATACACCAATTTCGCTAGGGTCAGTACGCAAATCATTGAAGCGTTTGAAGATAGGTTCTACGTCTTCGACGAGGATATTGTGATCTATTTCTTGACCATCTTCCTCATCAGCTAAATTATTCCCAGCATCTCTTGTCGTCCAACCAACAAAATCATAGTTGTTTGTAACATTATCTATCGATTGTTGTACTATTGGTGTGGCAACTTTTGTACTATTTCCAAAATAAACGTCATTTGCCTTAATAACCATATCTGATCCTACAGGTGTTTTGACAATTGTAATTTTATGATTATCTTCAGGTCTAATATCAACGCCATTATTGTCATCTTTATTTCTAAGTTGAATATTTAAACAAGCAGCAGGAGTATCACCTAAAAATTCAAGACTATCACCAATATTGTTTAATAAATCTGTTTTAAGCTCTATTTTACCAGTTCCATCAGTACTAAAATTTTTAAGTTTTAAATTTGCATAATCATCAATACTCCACATACTTGCTGTATTTAATGCTTGAATAACAATCAAACCACCATTCAATACTACCCCTTCAACACTCTCTTCTTGACCTATGGCATCCCAATATGCCCCATCATTTAAACCTAAATAAAATTTTTCATTACTACCTTCTATGTTTCCCCCAAAAACATCATTACTATCTAAGCTAATAGTTGTTTGAGCATTAGCTCCATGTCTAACGGTACCCGAAATAAATTTAGTGTCATTTATTGATGCAGAGTCAGACTCGATTAATAAAGTCCCTTCATTATTTATAATTAGTTCACTACCGTCACCGATATTACCTATAGAACTGTTAGAAACAAAAGCCTCTGCTATAAGGGACACATCTCCACCTTTAATGGTTAAAAAGCCTAAATTATTTATATTTCCATAACTCAAAAGATTAATATTTTGTTCATCACCAAATCTTCGTCCTTCTAACCCTCCACTAAATTCTATTATTCCATTGTTAGAATTATATATTTCCCCCACAAACACAACTTTATCTGTAAAAACAAGTGCTTTATCATTATTTTCAATAGATCTATAACTACCATTACTAATATCATTAAAAATACATAAATCGCCGGTAATTTTAGTCTTCGCACTGTTTTTTAAAGTTGCGAATGAATAAACATAATCCCTGTCACTACGTTTTTGTAAATTAATAGTAATCTGCCCATCATCCACATTTGAAACTTCAAATTTTAGTATACCACTGTCACCTGAAATACCGTTATCATCACTACTGGTAGACTTATCAACAATGTTGTTACTCGAAGTAGTATTTATGATAATTTCATTTCCTACTCCTTCTTTTATTTCAAACGTATTTGCATTACATACGTTAATTCCATTAAAAACAAGACTCATCAGCACAGCTTTCGCTAAACGCCTCTTCATAAAATTCACCTTAATTCTTGGAGCGGTCTTCGCCACCCTACATTTTTTGTATTAGAAATTAGAAAGTGGTTCTATAACCCAAGCTAATTGCATAAGGTTTTTCAACCTTGTTGCCAAAATCTTTTTCTAAGTCAACATAGAAAGCACTATGCTCAGAAATTTTGCGGCTTGCGCCAATAGAACATTTTACCCAAGTACCACCCATATCATCTTCCGCAACTCGATAGCCATCAGTTACAACAATTTCACCATCAAAGTCATGCATCATTTCCACTTTGCCATAATACTCAATGCCTTTAATGTTCTTACCAACTTGTACACCTAAAGAACCAATCCAACTTTCAGTAGCTTTAGCATAGATAGTGTCATCATAATCACCTTTAAAGGTCGCACTACCTACTCTGCCATAAGTCAAACCCACAGAAGGTTCCCAATACCAACCATCTTCCTTTTCAATTCTTCTGCCATATTTAGCTGCCATACTGAATAAATCTTTGTCATAGTCACGTGTTACATAATCAACCCATGCTCCTGAAGCATCGAAAATATTGTCCCAAGCTTTAAACTCTTTATCCAACTTGCCATATTTAATTAAGAAATCGACATAGCTGTTATCTTCTTTTCCCAAATAACTGCCATAGAATGTCACACCAACGCTGTCAGTATCACCTACTTCTTTATTATCGCAATCATTAGTAGCGTAGGTTACACTAACACCGGTAAACAGATATCTTGCATCATTTTCGTAATCCCAGTCATAGCCTGCACTCATTTGGTTGTAATCAAATTCTAAATCTCTAATTTTGGTTTCTGCTACACCCCCACGAATCCATACACCAACTTCGCTAGGGTCAGTACGCAAGGCATTAAGACGTTTTTCTGTAGGTTCATTATCAATAACCATCAGTGCTGCAGGGTCATCTTGCACATATTCATATTCGCCATCATTCCCAACCATAGATGCCTCACCCACGCTCGGCAAAACACTTGCGCAAAGTAAACCCATCATAATTACTTTCGCTAACTTTTTGTTCATATAAGTACACCTCTTTAAAATTTATTTTTTACGCTTGCCATATAATCTGTTTTCTAAAATTTCTACTGCATTATAAGCAGCCTTTTGGATTGCGTTATGCACGCTTTCCTGAGTAACCTTTACAGTACCAATAGTAATACCTGCATTAAGAGTATTGATATCAACTAAGCTACTTTTAGAAACACCCTCACCTTTCGCCGCCATCACAATGTTACCAGTAGTAACATCCATAATTCTGGCAATAATATGAGATTTAACAGTGCAAACATTAACACCACTAAGCAATGTATTTACACCTGTTTCACTAACGGTAACGTCATTTACATTTCCGTAAATCAGGTATTTGCACTTTAAGGTTTCACCAATTACCTTGGCGCTGTCAGGGTCAATCAGTCCTTCCGTTTTAACATGTGCCGCTTCTAGTTGGCTTTTAACCATATCCTTATCCATTACTTCAAGCTTGCCATCATTGATAAGCTTGGTAATAATGTATTCCGAAGACATCTTTTCAGCATTAGCAAGTGCTACGTCACTTGTCGCCGCACCGGGATGTGTTCCAAAATCCATTACTGCAACAACGGCGTGGTCTTCAATTAACCCTGCCAAAGCAACACTATTTATGGAAAGTGCCATTAAAACTACCAATAAAATTCTTTTAAACAAATCCACAAAAACGCTTCCCTTATTTAACAAATAATTTATTTAAGTCACTGTCAGCAACAAGGGCATCCACAATTTTTTGTGCTGCCTTATCCATTGCCTTAGTGTACAAATTGGTATTCAATTTATCACTGCCAACAGTAATAAAACCAATGCCATATTGTTTTTGGTCACCAATACCGGTTACGCGCTTCGTCCATACTACCTCACCGGTGCTTGCCTTAATAATACGCAAGTCGCTTTGCACGCCAATACCAGTGCGTTTCATACTAAAGCTTCCCAACATTCCTAAAGGATTAGGCACGCCACCTGCTCCCATAAGATTAGAAGCTGCTTGCAACGCTTGCGAAACTTTTACCGCATCTTCATCCCACCAATCACCAGTACCAAGATTAATGATGGTACCTTGGATAAGATATTCCGCACCATGAGCTTGTCCAATGCGTGATGTAATTTGCGGGGTAATAAACTGTCCGATAGAAGCAGTAGCAATAGATTGTGCCTTACTTTCATTAAATCCAGGACCTTCAAACATAGCATTGTAGTCTCCATAGTAAATTGCAGACCTTACACCTTGTAGTTCCCTAAGCTTTTCATCGTATAACAAAGCTTCAATTTTACCATCAATGGGCTTCGTTTCTTTAAGATTAAACTTACCTGATACCAAAAGCTTTTCCATAACTAAGTCAGAAAGCGAAGCTGCTGATTCAATCTTGTCAAAGCGAGTATCATCCGTAAATTTCATCAAAATACAAGTTGGGTTTTCTGCTGCGTGTACAGCACTTGCATATAAGGATGTGCAAAGTGCCAAAGCGGTTAAAGCAATACTAATCTTTTTCATTCCAGCACCTCGCCACTATTTTTTAGATTTCTTCGGTTTTTTTGTTACGTCTTTCACGCCTGCCGGAAGATTTAAATATGTAGCATCCGGCGTAGCAGAAAACTCCTTAATTTTCACAATAGCTTTATGTCCATCTAAAGTACCATCCGGCAACACATAGTAGGATGCGGCTGCAATCTTCACCATTTTATTACCATTGAAATAATATCTAATGGCTTCCATCGTGCCATCATTATTAGTACGATAGTCTTCATAACTTAACCCATTGTCAAGCCAACCGGAATCTACATATTTATATACAGGCATATCTGCTGATTTATGACTTGGTGGTAAAATTGCTGTAAGTAAACGTGTCATAACTTGGTCTGCATAACTTTGACCGCTAATTGAAATTGCTTGCATATTTTTGTCACGTGCACTTACTTTGTTCTTTTTGCCTTGATCGCCATAATAAACATTTTTCTTGCCGTTAAAGTGCTTAGTAAAGAAATAAGCCTTATCACCCTTGGTAAGATTACACATACGCATATGTTCATAACCAACTTCTTCGTATTTATCATCGCCATTAATAACAATAATGCCATCAAATTGACGATTGGTTAAAAAATGCGCCTTATCTACTGCCATACCATCAAAGCCATAAAAATGCACCTTGTCTTTATTGGTGGCACGTGGTAAAGGAGTAATGTTTTCATATTTTAAAGTAAACTTATTGTTTACAAGCAGCTGACGATAAATATCTAAATGATAGGCTTCTGCATCACAGGCAAAACCTAAAGAAAGCAACATTGCTCCCATCAATAAAGTTTTGAACATCTTATTCATACAGCCCTCCTTAATATTCCTCAACCAGTACAGGCTGTTCAATCAAATCGTTCATATCGCCAATACCAACTGCGTAAACCTTGCATCCTTTAGGAATAGCAAAGGTTTCAGGCGGAACTTCATTGGTAATCTTCTTTACTATAAATTCATTCATGGGATATTCGGTTCCATTTTTCTTGAAAATCTTTTTAACGAATATCAATTCCCCATCGTCGTAATAATAAAGATAATTAGTTTCTGACATAACCGCACCTGTTTGACTACGCATAGCCATAACATACTTATCGCAATCATATTCCTTCTTATCAATTAATTCCTTACTACTACCAACGAATTTGGGTACAACCATTACATCCGATTCAAATCTAAATGGATCGTAATTACACAATGCAAAAAACTCTTCTGGAACAGCCAAAGCGTACTGCGCATAGTTCCACCCACCCGCAGGATCAAGGCAGGGGTCCTTTAGTTGGTTCCAAGTTGCCATAGTAGCTTTCTTCTTAGATTCAAACTTGTAATATTTACCAGCTTTGTACAATGTATCGGGATAATCTTTTTTACCTTTACCACCAATACCTACCGCAAGACCTACTAGCCCTCCACCTTTGACCTTATAAGAGCTACGCTCCATACGCATATCATTTGCGGCAGCAATTGTCTTGGTAAAATACGCATCACCATATTCAACCAAGAAATTACCCGACTGCAAAATAGCACGGTACTTATTTGCAGCCGGTTGTTCTGCAAAGGAAGTGACAGCCATCGTAGTCAATGCTAATGTCATTGCTAAAATTGATTTGTTCACCATTAAACCTCCATAATAAATTTCTAAAAACCGGTTTTAATCTTTAATTGCTTGCCGTTATTTAAAGTAGTCATAAGACCAGTTTTACCGTAAATAGCATCTCGCACTGCCTTACTAATAGCGTTGCGAACTTGTACATCAGATACCACAGCAGTACCAATTACGATGCTGTAATTTTCTGCAACTTCATCATAGGTTATAAACTTATCTTCAGTACTGGTACTAGTACTATTATTTGCTTTTGTTGCTACAGTGTCTTGGTAGTCGTTATCGTACTCATGTGCTCTTTCTCCATTATTAACATACTGGGAACTGCGGTCATCCTGAATATTACTATTGAAACTACCATCTTGATTTCTTCTGCTTTCATCTTGGAATTGGTTATTCTCAAACTCATTAAAACTGCTTTGGCTACCAGCTTTACCCTTTAAACTTTGTTCATCTTTGTACTGTGAATTATCGGTAATTGTACGATTATCCATCTGTTGATGTGTCGCATCCATATTATTGGTATACCTACGCTTATAATCTTCATCGTAGGTAGAACCACCACTAACATTTCCTGTTTGGGTATTATCTTGAACGCCAACTCCTATTTTTGTTCTATCACTATGAGCTTCTCCACCAGAAGAATTTGTATAGTACTCTGCATCTTTGTTGTAAACAGTTACGTCCCAAGTTTGGTCTTGATTCTTACCCCAAACAGTACCCTCGGCAGGTCCGCCGCTCGTTTTAAGCCCAGAACTACCTTCCTTCCAGTTACTATTATTAGTTTCGGTTTCAACACCTACTTGAACACCAGTCTGATTATATCGTTCTTGATGATGGTATCCCGTATCTTTATTATGAGAAATATCATCATTAATTCTTTGATTTACATCCAATGTTTCTTCTGAATAGCCGCGATTAGTATGCATAGAACTTGCGGAGCCAGATTGTCTACCCTGCATATCAATTTGACTACTACTTTGCGAACTGCCGCCCCTATTAGAGCTACTACTGCCTTTATTTGTAGTAACATCAGAGAAATTCATATTATCATTTTGTACATAACTATTATTTTGTTTATCAGTAATAGTTCTGTTGTCAGTATCCTTAGTCTTAGTATTTTGACGTGTAGCCTGTGTAATTACTTCATCTTTTATATCGTTCACAACTGTATTAGAAATGTTTTTGGCACGTAAATTTTCTTTTGTTCTATACTTAGTAAAACCAATCTCTGTCATCGTACTAGTGGAACTACCCTTACCAATACCAGCAGCAACAATTCTACCAGTTTCAATATCTACAATACGTATTGCTACATTAGCATTTACTACATGTTGGGCATTACTTGCTTTGGCATTATGCGCGCGTATACCCGCAATATTTTCTTTAGCAGTTAAACCAGTAACATTACCAATTACCATAAACTGCGCACCCAGAACTTTGCCCATTTGTACCGCTGTACCCTGGTCTACCAAACCGGACATATTAATGGCATGCATTTTGGCAATGGTACTAAGCTGTTCGTAATCTATCAAATCAAACCAACCACAATTGGAAAGCTGATAAATTGCATATTCTGTAGCCATTGCCATATCATGACCACGCAATCCTCTACTGGTAATTGCCTTGTTACCAAATTCCATTACTGCAACAGTAGGATAATCCTTTATATTAGCTGCACTTGCGAAATTAGCAGCCAAGCACAACATAGGTACTACAATCCATTTCGTAAACTTATTCATAAACTGCACCTCTTCTTACATACTTACTTCTAAAGTATTTTCCGTAGCTTTTTCCATAAATAAACTGTAGTTATCACGTAAGCCACGATAAATTTGAGTAGGTTTCAAATCGCTATCAACTTCAATGATTCCTTTGCCGTTATCATATGAACGAATAAACGCTTCGTTTACTCCACCAATCTCTTTTAATGCTGCTTCCAATTTATAAATATTGTCCTGATTATCCGTCCTAACAATCACACGCATATACTTAGAAACATTGGCTGCCTTCATTGAAAATACTTTTCTGAGATTTTCAGCAGCGCTAATACCTAACTGTTTTACAGCTTGGTTTTCTGTATTGTTAGCATTACCCTGCATTCCATTAGCTTCCACTCTAAAGTTACCAATAATTTCTTGGGTATCTGTTTTCATAATCTTTACATCCAGCTCTGCTAGAGATTTAACCAAGCCCGTACTAACACTCGGATTATAGCTACTACCATTCGCTAAATCACGATAGCTAGGAATATTTACACCTTCCGTATTTATATCAAGCCTTCCAAACGCAATGTAATCAGTTTCACCATTTCGTGTCATTACATTTTGGCGTTCATCTTTGATAACACCAGAATCTACAACATGATTAAATCCAAGCTCAATAAGCTTGTTATTCATTGTTGCTTCACATATTGTGGGATACTTACTACGAACCCTTCCTTTACTATCATCATAGTATTCAACAACTACCGCAATTCTTGGGTCATTGAGTAACATTATCATATTCAGCTTGTTCATCAATTGAGCATCCGGATTAGTATCAACGTCAATACGAGCCTTAACTCTGTATTCACCACTAAGTTCTGCTTCGTCCAAAATGTTAATATTCTTTACGAACCCTTGGGACTTGGCATAAATCTCATCCAATGCCACAACAGATTTATCTACCAAAGTACGCGAATCTATATACGTGCCTATAACATTTTCTACCGCATTGCGCATCGCATCACGTACAGCGCTATCTTTATCAATCCCCACACCATCAACGGTTACCTCCTGTGCTAGAGCAGCATTAGCAAATAACAAGCAGCCTGCCAATAAACTCAATACCTTTTTTACATACATATTTCTCTTCACCTCGTCTTACAACTTTTCAGGTGGTGCAATATAAATTCACCCTATATTTATTTTTACAACTTTTTATGTTTTATCTGTGTCAAATTCGCAACTTCTATCACTGTTTATTCTATATTATACAACTTTTTATATTTTACGCAACATTTTATACAACCTCTTGAAAGGCACTTTTCACCAGTGATGTACTATAATATTCTGTAAACGGAGGTATTTACAATGTATGAGGATTTTGTTTCCCAACGTATAAGACAGTTGCGTAAGCAAAAAAAGATTTCTGCGCGAGAGATGAGTTTGGCAATCGGACAGAATGTTAACTATATAAATCGTATTGAACATAAATACAACTTGCCTTCTTTGCAAGGCTTGTTTTATATTTGCGAGTATTTTAATATTTCACCTAAGGAGTTTTTTGATGGTACTGGTAAAAATAACCCACTCAAGCTTCAAGAGGCAGTCCAAGTTTTAGCATCCCTAGAAGATGAGGAAATATCCTTAATTATTGAAGTCGCTAAAGCCATTCAAAACAAAAAATAAAAGGTGTATTCAAAACTACAATAGCTTTGAATACACCTTTTTAATATTTTTAAAACACTATTCATAAACGCACCTTGTTTTTTTAGAAAACTCCGAGTAAAATAAAGTTAGACTTTATTTTACTCGGAAACCGAGGTGAATTTATGTATATTACTCGTCATTTAGAAACACAAATTATAGAAGCTTCTAAATTTTATCCTGTAGTTATGGTTTGTGGACAACGGCAAGTTGGCAAATCTACCATGCTTAACCATATTAAAGAAGATAACCGCAAATATGTAACTTTAGATGATAGAAATGCTCGTCGCCTTGCTTCTACCGATCCTGCATTATTTTTTGAAACATACGGCTACCCATTACTTATTGATGAATTCCAACGAGTACCTTCCATCCTGCTTGAAATGAAAAAAATAGTTGACCAGAAGGCACTTGACGGTGAAGATAATAGTGGTATGTTTTGGCTGACTGGCTCGCAAAAATTCAAGATGATGAAAGATGTTTCTGATTCTTTGGCTGGACGAGTTGCTATTTTTGATATGGCAAGCCTTTCAACAGCAGAATTAGAACAACGTCCAGCAATGTTGTTCCATCCTGCCTTACCATCCATACGCGAAAGATTAAAACATTCTTTCAATAAAAACATACAGCAAATCTATGAAGACATCTTCCGTGGTGGTATGCCCAAACTTCGTACAACCTCTCTTGACCGCGATCGCTTTTATATGGACTACATCAACACCTATATTGAACGCGATATAAAAGATTTAGCTCAGGTTGGAAAGCTAAATGAATTCTACGACTTCCTAGTTTTTATGGCAGCAAGAACTGGTCAAGAATTAAAATACGAAGACATATCTAATGCCATTGGTATTTCTTCCCCTACTGCTAAATCATGGATTTCTATTTTGGAACGTTCTGGTGTCATCTTTATCTTGCGTCCATATTTTTCTAACATTACTAAACGATTAGTAAAAACACCGAAGATTTATTTTATGGATACAGGTTTAGCCGCTTACCTTTGTCGTTGGCCTAATGCAGAAACATTAGCCAATGGAGCTATGGATGGTGCCTTTCTCGAAACATATGTAGTTAGTGAAATAGTAAAAAGTTATTATAATGCAGGCAAACCAGTTGATTTATATTATTATAGAGACATTGATAAAAAAGAAATTGATTTGCTCGTAGTAGAAGGCGATAAAATGTATCCTATTGAAATTAAAAAGAGCAAAGAACCCTCTAATCCAGACAAAAACTTCAATGTTCTACAACAATTCAAATTAGACATTCAACCTGGCATCATCTTGTGTATGAGTTCAGAACTTATTCCTTACAATAGAACATCTTGGTATTGTCCCATCTCCGTCCTATAATACCCGTCAAAAAGTTTCCGACTTCAAAGTCGGAAACTTTTATTTTTTGCACACTTTACGACCTCAAAGTCCAAAACTTCTGCAAAACGCACAAAACTCCGAGCAAAATAAAGTCTAACTTTAGTTTACTCAGAGTTTCGCTTTTTACTTAACCTTTCTTCTCAAGGCTTCAAACATTACAATTCCCGCAGCCATAGCTACGTTCAAGCTCTCCGCCCTGCCTGCCATGGGAATGTAAACTCGTTTGTCAGCTTGGTCAAGCAAGGTTTCACTTACGCCGCCAGCTTCATTGCCCATAACAAAGGCAATACGCCCGCTCAAATCTGCCTTGTATAAATTATCTGCCCCGTCCAAGCAAGTTACCAATATATCGTAGCCTGCCTTCTTGCCTGCCGCAATAAACTCCTGCTCGCTTACACCGCTAAGTACGGGAATATGGAACAAGCTGCCCATGGAAGAGCGTACTGTTTTCGGCGCATAGATATCTGCGCAACCTTTCAGCAAAACCAAACCACCAATGCCTGCAGCATCCGCAGTTCGCAGCATGGTACCAATGTTACCTGGGTCACCTACTCTGTCCAAAACCAAAAGCATCTTACCGCTTGCCAGTAGGTTCTCCAATTTAGGCTGACGCATTTTGCAGACAGCAATAATCCCCTGGGGAGTTTCTGTATCTGCAATTTTTTTCATAACGTTTTCACTAACGCACACCAGCTTAATATTTTGGGCAGCAGCGTCTTCCAATAGATGCATAGTACGTTCATCATCAGTGGCAACGTAAAACAAGGTTTCTACTACCTTGTACGCCACCGCTTCTTCCGCAGTACGCAAGCCTTCTGCCAAATACAAACCGTTTTGAGTACGATATTTTTTTTGCTTTAATTCTGCCGCCGCTTTCACAACAGGGTTCTGCAAACCGGTAAGTTCCATTAAAATTCTACTCCCATCTTTTTCACACCGGCATGAGTGCCGATGATTATAATCTCATCATCATCCTGGAAAACCTCCTGCGCCTTAGGGTTCACTATTGTTTCCCCATTACGCTTAATGGCAACCACATTCACATCATACTGCCTACGCAAATCTGCATCAATTAAATTTTTACCTACCAAACGCTTAGGTAATTGCAGATTCATCACGCTAATTTCCCGGGAAAGCTCAATATAATCCATGACGCTTGCGGAAACAAGATTATGTGCTACACGCTTACCCATATCCTTTTCAGGATAGATTACATCGTCAGCACCTAGCTTTTCCAACATTGCACCATGCAGTTCTGTCAAAGCCTTAGCTACTACAACCGGAACATTCAGTTCCTTCAGCAGCATGGTACACATCATACTGCGCTCAACATTGCCTATGGCTACTATGGCCACGTCAATATCTCCCACGCTTAGAGAGCGCAGTACCCTTTCATCGGCAGCATCACCACATACAATATAGGTAAAATTGTTGCTATAATCCTGCACTACATTTTCATCAATATCTATACATAAAACCTCATAGTCCATTTCTTTGAGGGTCAGGGCAACACTACTGCCAAACAGGCCTAGCCCTGCTATTAAAAATTGTTTGCGTTTATTCTCTTGCATAAGGCAACCTCTTTATCCTATAAGAATATTCTCTGCAGGATGGCGGATTCTGTCAACCTTTTTGTTAAAGAAGGACATGCTAAAGGTTAAGATGCCTATCCTACCAATATACATAGTGGCAATCAAAATAAGCTTGCACCAAGTATTCCACTCTAAAGTAATACCAACGCCTAAGCCAGTAGTACTAAAAGCAGATAGCAGTTCAAACAATATCAGCTCATAGCTATGGTCATTAGTATCAAATGCCAATAGCAGGAAGAAAGCGAATACCAGCCATAACTGTGCTAAAACAAAGATACTATTACTCTTATTTACTGTTGCACTATCAATACGTCTATGAAAAATTACTACATCTTTTTTACCACGTAAAAGTGCCAAAGTTGACATTAATAGTACAGCAAAGGTGGTTGTTTTAATACCACCGCCTGTAGATGTAGAAGAAGCACCAATAAACATTAACGTCATTATCAACGTCAATGTTGCTCCTCCAAGTAGCGAAATATCTATAGTATTAAAGCCTGCGGTTCGCGCCGCAACTGATTGGAAACAGGAAATCAACCACTGCTCTCCCAATGGCATAGCACCTAATGTGGCAGGGTTGTTAGTTTCTAAAAGCCAAAAGAGCAATGCACCACCCACAAGTAGAGCTGTGTTAACTGTTAGTACGATTTTAGTATGTAACGAAAGGTAGCGCCAATTACGTTTATGATGTATATCCCCAATGACTGTGAACCCTAGACCACCCAGAATAATCAAAATCATAAAGATCAGATTGACAGCAAGATTATCTCTAAAGATTGTCAAGCTTTCATAATTACCTAGTAAATCAAAGCCTGCGTTGCTAAAGGCAGAGATAGCGTGCCAATAGCCCCAGTACAAGGCTTTACCTACTACTCCTAATACTTCGTAAAAATAAAAGGCTAGCACAGAACCAAAGATAAATTCAATAATGAAGGTGTATTTAAGTATATCCAGAGCCATACGAATAACTCCCTCAGGCGCTCCTTGATTTAAAGATTCCTGAATAAGCAAGCGTTGGCCAATGTTAATTCGTTTGCCCAACCCTATGCTAAAGAGCGTTGTGATAGTCATCAAGCCAACACCGCCAATCTGGATGAGGATAATTAACACTAATTGACCGAAGATACTTAAATCCCTACCCGTATCTATCACCGAAAGTCCAGTTACGCAAGCTGCCGAAGTTGCAGTAAAGAGAGCGTCTATAAAGGGCAGCCACTGTCCATTCACGTGAGCTACAGGTAACATCAGAAGCAATGTTCCTACTACGATAACTGCAGCGAAACTAAATAATATTACCGCGCTACGATTGAAACTAAAAAATAAATGTATAAGCCTTTGCATAAAGCTTCACTCCCATTTATGAAGCATGTTCCCTAATCCCATCAAAGCTCCACCTTGTTCAGTAAAATTATACTAAACCTTAACCGCAAGCGTCAAACGCTGCCCTTCATTTATAACAAAGAGTTCAATATTTGCAAAAAGAAAGTGCAGACCAAAGCCTGCACCTAATTATTTGTTTTCAATTTGTTTATCCAAATTGTTTTTGTTCATAATTCTTTGCAATTCCTGCATAAAATTATCTACGTCAGCAAACTGTCTGTAAACAGATGCGAAACGTACATAGGCAATCTGGTCTGTTTGTTCCAAATACTTCATAACAATCTCGCCGATAACAGAACTTTCTACCTCGGAATCGCCAAGCATTCGCAACTCACGTTCAATCTTTTCAGCAATCTCCTGTACCTTTTCATAAGCAATGGGGCGCTTCTCAAAAGCCTTCAACAAGCCGCTCAAAAGCTTTTTGTTATCGAAAAGCTCTCGTCTGCCATCCTTCTTGCTTACAACAAGAGGAGTTTCCTCGTACTTTTCGTAAGTAGTAAAGCGTCTGCCACACTCCGGGCATTCACGACGACGGCGAATGGAACTCCCATCTTCAACAGAACGGCTGTCCACTACACGACTGTCACGATAAGAACAAAAGGGACACTTCATAGTTCAAATCCTCCCTTATCCGCGCAGCCAGGGCGGAATTTCAGTGTTATCACGAGCAGGGAACGGTCTTACAGGAGAAGCTGGTCTGTCACTGTTTTCCGGATTTTGAATGGTTTGCGCACCATAGGAGGGACGATACCCAGCTTTACCAGTACCGGTCACAGCAGGGTTCTCTTCCTTGAAGCCAGTAGCAATTACGGTTACACGAATTTCATCTTCTAAAGATTCATCAATAACCGCACCAAAGATAATATTCGCATTAGGATCAACTGCTTCGGTAATAATATTGGAAGCTTCGCTTACATCAAACAAGGACAAATCCTTGCCACCGGTAATATTGAACAGTACACCTTGAGCACCGTTAATGGAAGCTTCTAAAAGCGGACTCTTAATTGCAGCTTCAGCAGCAGCCATGGCACCACCTTCGCCCTTGGCAGTACCAATACCCATTAAAGCACTGCCTGCATTAGACATAATAGTTCTAACGTCAGCAAAGTCTGCATTAATCAAACCGGGAACGCCAATCAAATCAGAAATACCTTGTACACCCTGACGGAGTACATCGTCAGCAATACGGAATGCATCCAGCATTGAGGTTCTTCTATCAATAACTTGCAATAATTTATCATTGGGAATAGTAATAAGGGTATCAACCTTAGCCTTCAAGCTTTCAATGCCGCTCAAAGCCTGGTTCATACGACGTTTGCCTTCAAACATAAAGGGCTTGGTAACAACGCCAACAGTCAACGCACCAACTTCTTTAGCACATTCAGCAACCACATGCGCAGCACCGGTACCAGTACCACCGCCCATACCGGCAGTAACGAATACCATATCTGCACCTTTCAATACTTCCAAAATCTGTTCACGAGATTCTTCAGCAGCCTTTTCACCAATTTCAGGATTTGCGCCTGCGCCCAAACCTTTAGTAAGCTTTTCACCAATTTGAATACGGGTTTCTGCTTTGGACAGCATCAATGCTTGCGCATCACAGTTCACAGCGATAAACTCAACGCCTTTTACTCCGGCAGTAATCATACGGTTTACAGCATTATTGCCACCGCCACCAACACCAATGACCTTAATGTTAGCTAATGCTTCAAATTCTTCAAACATATTCCACGTTCCCCCTTATAACTCCTGGGATTCAATTTATATAAAAATAAAAAATTACTAAATTCATACATTCAACATTATAACAAAAATATCCTGCTAATATTTTACTTTTTTCCCAAGAAAAACTCAAGATTTAGAAACATTAACTGGTAAATTTTTCTTATTGCCACCACATCTAGAATATTACTTTCTTTTACTATTGACGGTTTCTTTAAGCTTAATATAGGGTTTAGAGTAAGTTAAATCTATATACTCTGCAACAATCTTCTTACCCCTTATTTCATTGAAAACAGTCATGAATAATTCTGTTTTATTCTGTAATTCCACAACAGAGCCAAGCAGAATAGGAAATCCTACCTTTAGTTGAATTTTGACATTCTTTTCCTTATCAATAACAATCTCTACAAATTGATTTTGAGCCTCTAAATCAACAGCGTTAAGAAATTGTAATATACTTAAAACCTCTTTATTTTCTACGACATCACCAATGTACAAGCTACCACAATTCTCACCGGTAAGCATTGGCGCATCATCATCAGGAATACCACTGGTAACATCCATAACAGTGCCACAGTAACCAAGCTTGGCATAACCTTGGTAAGCATTTTCGACATATAAAGCAGGCTGACGTTCCTTAACATTTATGTGCAAAACGCCAGGCCATTTGTATTCTGCATAAGCAGTTTTAAATCGTACATCATGGCGCAAGGCCTCCTGCACCTTATCTGCATCAACATTCCACATATTGAAAGGTTTTTGCGAGCCTGCCAATTGTAAAATTTCAGCTTCTGTTAATTGCTTAGTCCCATGAATTGCCACACTACCGCAAGCAAAATTAGGTCTGTGCAGATAATGATAGATACCTGCAAACACCGCAGCGATAACCGCAAATATAGATAGAAGGCGCAGCATACGCAAACGGCGTTGTTTACGACGTACTCGCAATTTTTCACGCATTGTCAGTTCTTGCATTATGCTACCTCCTTTAATCCACAAGCAAGAAATAGTTAGAAGTGCCGGAAGGCGCGAAGCAACGAAATTCGTGAAGCGACGGCGTACTAAGCGTACGTCGAGCAAGCGAATGAGTTGCGACAAAGCATAACGGTGCTTATAACTATTTCGCTGTCAGCAAAATCATTTCGCATAAAGAAGCAAAGTCGATACCTACTGCCGCTGCTTCCTTAGGTACCAAACTAGTAGCGGTCATACCAGGAATGGTATTCGCTTCCAATACATAGCCAATGTTTTTCTCATCAAGCATTACGTCAATACGGGCAACACCACTCAAGCCAAGCACCTTGTAAGTTTCCAAAGCTAATCCTTGTACATAGGCAGTAACCTCTTCGCTCAAAGGTGCAGGCACTAAATAATCAGTAGCGCCAGTAGTGTATTTGGAATGGTAGTCGTAAGACCCGGAGTGAGGTGCAATCATTACGATGGGCAATGCCTTGGGCTCGCCATCCGCTTCCATTACCCCACAAGTCAATTCCTTGCCATCAATACATTCTTCAACTAAAACTAAATCACTGTATTTAAAAACATTTTCCAAAGCAGTATGCACATCAGCTTCAGCCTTAACGATTTCCACACCGATACTGGAGCCTTGGTCGGCAGCCTTAATTACTACGGGCACACCGAAGGTTGCGATAATCTCTTGTTCAATCAACGCCATATCTTTATCGTAGCGTTTATTATACATCAGGCATTTAGGAGTGCTGATATTTGCAGAAAGCAGGAAGCGTTTAGTAGCAACCTTATCCATTGCAACTGCGCTAGCCAAAACACCACTACCGGTGTAGGACATCTTTACTGCTTCCAAAATACTTTGCAAGCGGCCATCTTCACCATACATCCCATGTACAGCGTTAAAAACAACCTTAGCGTCAAGGTCACGCAAATCTTCTACTAATTTCTCAGGAACAAGCTCTACTTCCACAGCGTTGTATCCCTTAGTACGCAAAGCTTCCGCAATAGCAGCACCAGTTCTACGGGAAACTTCTGCTTCGGAAGAAGGACCACCTAAAACAACAGCTACAACATCTTGTTTATTCATTTATTTTTACGCTCCAATTCTCTAACCAGTTCTTCCCCAACCTTGAACACGTCACCCGCGCCTACAGTGAGAATTAAATCCCCAGCAGCAGCCTTTGCTTCCAAATATTCTTCTGCTTTGGCAAGCTTGGGAATATAGGTTACTTCTTTACCCAATGCTTTACGCACACCTTTTGCCAAAGCTTCGGAGGTAATGCCGGGAATGGGCTCTTCGCTGGCAGCATAGATATCTGTAAGAATTAACTCGTCACAATCCGCAAAGCAGTTACAAAATTCATTGAACAATAACTTAGTACGACTATAACGATGGGGTTGGAACAAGCACAGCAAACGTTCCGGTTGGGTTTGACGTGCCGCTTTTAAAGTAACTTCAATTTCAGTGGGATGATGGGCATAATCATCAACTACCCACACGCCGCCAACCTTACCCTTAGTTTCAAAGCGTCGCTTCGCTCCGCCAAACCTTGCCAAGGATGCCAAAATACTTTCAGTTGTAATACCCATTTCTCTTGCCGCAATAAATGCACCTACAGAATTAAGCACATTATGACGACCGGGAACGATAAGTCTAACATCAGTAATGAATTCATCTTTATAGTACAGCTTGTAGGTAGTGCCATCCACACCATAGCAAATTTCCTTAGCCACGTAGTCAGCATCTTCCAAGCCGTAAGTAATAACTTCTTTAGCGGTTTCCTGTGCCAATGCTTTTACTTTAGCATTATCAACACACAAAATTGCCTTGCCACTCTCGGTTAAATTACCTAAAAATTCCTTGAATGCAGCGTAAATTTTTTCTTCCGTACCGTAATAGTCAAGGTGGTCATCTTCAATATTGGTTACGATAGCAAGGTACGGGTTCAGTTTTAAGAAAGAACCGTCACTTTCGTCAGCTTCTGCCACTACAAAGCGTCCTTGACCGTTCCAGGCATTACCACCCAAAGTACTTACTTCGCCACCGATAACAACGGTAGGGTCAATATTGCCTTCCACTGCGATACAGGAAATCATAGCACTGGTAGTAGTCTTGCCATGAGCACCTGCTACTGCCACACCATCACCTTGATTAAAGATGGCAGCAAGCAGATCGCTTCTGTGATAAACAGGAATGCCCTGCTCCTTGGCAGCAACAACTTCCGGGTTATGAGGGTTAATGGCAGTGGAAACAACTACTGCCTCTGCATCAGCATCACTAACTTGGCAGGCATCATGCCCCATGAATACCATGGCACCTTCATTTGCCAAGCGTGCAGAAATGCGTCCTGCATTTAAGTCAGAACCACTAACATTATAACCACGCTTTATTAAAACATAGGCAATGGCGCTCATGCCTGCGCCGCCAATACCGATGAAGTGAAAATTTCGCAATTTATCTAACACAGGAGAACCTCCTCTATTTTTTTAGCAAGGCTAATGCTTGCTTAGCAATGTCTTCCGCAGCTTGGGGCTTGCCCAAAGTTTTTGCCGCTTTTGCCATTGCGGTTAAGTCTTCTTCATGCACCAATAAATGCTCTACTATTTCCAAAATCTTTTCGCCAGTCATTTCCTTATCAAGAATAACCTTTGCCGCACCGGCAGCTTCCACCGCACGAGCGTTAAACTCCTGATGATTTGCAGTTGCGAAAGGATAGGGAATTAAAACGGAAGGAATACCTTTGGCAGTAATCTCTGCTAAACCAATGGCACCAGCCCTGCACACAGCTAAATCTGCTGCCGCCAAAGCCACAGGCATATTATGCAGATAGGGTTTGATAATAATATTATCCTTCACCCCACCACGCTTGGTAATTTCTTCCATATAATCTTCATAGTTAACGTCACCGGTCGCATGTAAAACTTGCACGTCGTGACGACCGGACAAAGCGATTTCCGCATCCAGCATAGCTTTGTTAATACTACGGGCACCGCGACTACCGCCAAAGACAAGGATGGTCTTCTTCTCCGGGTCTAGCCCCAGTTCTTCGTAAGCATCCTCACGTTTGTTGTTTAAAATTTCGGTGCGGATGGGATTGCCGGTATAAATATATTCGGCACTGCCACCAAAATATTTTTGCGCTTCCTTATAACCTAAGAAGACCTTTTTTACATAACGGGACAGAATTTTATTGGTAACACCGGGCATAGCATTTTGCTCTTGAATGCAGGCAGGCACACTATGTAATGCTGCCATAAAAGTAATAGGCCCACATACAAAGCCACCGGTACCAATTACCAGATCAGGTTTTTCTGTCTTCAAAATATTGTAAGCGTCCCGCAAGCCTGTAAACAACTTACCAAAGCTACGCAAGGTATCCAGGCTCAAGCTACGTTTGAAGCCTGCCACTTCAATAAATTTCAAAGGATAACCATATCTGGGAATAATATCTTTTTCTAAACCTTGTTGAGTACCGACAAAAATAATCTCCGCTTCTGGATGCAGCTTCTTAATTTCGTCTGCAATGGTCAAAGCAGGATAAATATGACCGCCGGTACCACCGCCGGAAAGAATAATCTTCAAGGGGATTCCTCCTCATTTTAGCGTTGAGCAAGCTCCATTACTAAATCTTTAAAGCGTTGCCCCCGCTCGGGGTAATTTTTGAACATGTCATAGGACGAGCACGCAGGAGAAAGCAGTACAACCTGTGGAGCAACTGCCACGTTATAAGCACGCTCCACCGCATCTTCAAAACTGCTGGCAATCTGGATATTCTCTACGCCACAAGCAAGAGCAGCTTCGTTGAAACGCTCCTTCGCGTTTCCCAAAAGTATCAGTAAATCCGTCTTTTCCTTAACGACTTCCATCATAGGCTCCAGCTCCGTCATCTTGTCGTAGCCACCAGCCAGTAAAATAACATGTCCATTTTTAAAAGCTTGTAATGCTTTAATTGCAGAATCTGTATTGGTAGCCTTGGAATCGTTGTAATACTTCACACCCTTAATGGTAGTAACGTATTCCAAGCGATGCTCCACCGCCCTAAAATTACGCAATACTTCTGCCATATCTGCAATGGATACGCCTGCAAAATAACCGCAGGCAATAGCAGCCAAAATATTTTCTTCATTATGACCGCCAAAAAGATGCACATCATCTACAGCGCAGACGATGCTTTCTACATCATTCCATTTTACCACAAAATTATTATCTTGTATAAAAACACCCTGTTCTAACGGGAAAATTCTGCTAAAGAAACAAATTTGCCCCTTGCTTTCCTTAGCCCAAGAGCGTACTTCTTCATCATCATAATTCAAAATCGTCACTTGCTCTGCAGTTTGTTGGGTAAAGATGCGCTTCTTCGCCGCCCCATAGGCTTCCATAGTATAGTGACGCTCTAAATGGTCAGGAGTTAAATTTAAAACAACAGCAATGTCAGGCGCAAAACTAACTACCTTTTCCAATTGGAAACTGGAAAGCTCTGCCGCCAGCCACGCTCCATCATTCAAAGGTTCTACTTCTTTGCTCAAGGCAAAGCCAATATTACCACCTACTGCGGAAGGCACAGGCAACTTCTTGAACATTTCTCCTACGATACTGGTGGTAGTAGTCTTACCATTTGTTCCGGTAATAGCAGCAATGTGACCACCATAATTACGGTAGGCAAGCTCTACTTCGCTGATTACCTCCACCCCGTTCTGCTCTGCCAAGAGCACATTTTCGTTATCGCATGGCACTCCCGGAGAAAGCACCAAAAGCTCGGCAGAGCCGAGCAGTTTAGCAAAGCCACCACAGACTAAAGCGCCACCATTGACAGCCAAGGTCTGCTGCAGTTCATTTGGAATTGTACATTCACTATCATTATATAAGAACACCTGCCGTCCATGCTTGGCAAGCACTTCGGCAGCTCCACGCCCGCTTACGCCGGCACCGTACACAATAACAGACTTTCCAACAGTCACGCTAATGCGCCCCCTAAATTTAGTTTAAACCCAAGCGATACAATCGCATCAAGAAAAGCCCAAAGGCAACCAAGGACAATGCCACGCTTGCACCGGTGAACACCGCTACAACCTTGGTTTCGCGCCAACCACCTAATTCAAAATGATGGTGCAAAGGACTCATACGGAAAATTCGCTTACCACCGCTAAGACGGAAGTAGGTTACTTGTATAATTACGGAAGCAGCTTCTGCTACATACACACCGCCTAAAATTACTAACAGTAATTCAGTATTGGTCAAAAGTGCCAACGCAGCTACGCCACCACCCAAGGCAAGAGAACCGGTATCACCCATGAACACCTTTGCCGGATAGCGGTTAAAGAGCAAAAAGCCCAAGCAAGCACCAGTCATAGCATAGGCAAAGCCACCTAAGCCATTAGCACCTAAAGTTATAAAGCCATAAGTCAAAGTTACAGGAATGGTTACGCTAGCAGCCAAACCATCCAAACCATCAGTCAAGTTTACCGCATTAGTAGTACCCACCAAAAGCAGGAACGCCAACACATAATAGCCCCAGCCTAAATCAACAATAATATCCACACCGGGAACCCAGACAGTAGTGCTACGGATGTAATGCTCTGCATAATAAACGTAAGCACCAGCCAAAGCAAACTGCATCAAAAACTTTTGGATAGCAGTCAAACCAAGGTTACGTTTCATAACAACCTTGATGTAGTCATCAATGAAGCCAATCAAACCATGACCTAAAAGCAGAACCAAGGCAATGATTACCTGCGGAGTAATATCCCCCCAGATTACCAAGGACACCAGGATAGCAGTGATAATCATAATACCACCCATGGTAGGAGTGCCACTTTTCTTTTGGTGACTTTCAGGACCACAGCCACGAATACTTTGACCAAATTTAATTCTATGTAAGAAAGGAATCAAGAACGGTCCCATTACTGCGCACACAGCAAAGGCCGTAACTAAAATCAGTAGTTCAGAACTCATTACCAGTTCCCCCAATAAATTTATTTAAACAGCTCCAGCATCTTATCTACTTGCATGGAGCGAGAGCCTTTCAGCAAAATAATGTCGCCTGCGTTAGCAATGGTACGCAGTACATTGGCAGCCTCATGTCTATCAGCGCAGTGCTGTGCATTACCGCCCAACTTCTTCGCTTCATCACTGATATACGCCGCCTCGTTACCATAGGTAAGAATAAAGTCAGTGCCATTTTCCACTACCCATCTGCCTACGCGACGGTGACCATCTTCGGAGATTGCCCCCAACTCCAACATATCTGCCAACACAGCAATAGTGCGAGAGTTTTTCGCTGCTTTCTTAGCTTCTGCCAAAGTTTTCAGCGCGGCTTCCATAGAGGCAGGACTTGCATTGTACGCATCGTTAATAAAAGTGATATCGCCAATGTAAATAATCTCTTGACGGCTACCGGTCAAACGAGCAGTTGCCAAAGCCTTAGCGCTCTCTTCCATAGTAACGCCATAGCAAGCAGCACCGGCGATTGCACTCAATGCGTTGTAAACATTATGCTCGCCAATCAATTGCAGCTTAACCTGTACCTTATTGCCAGTAGCTTTCTCAGTACAGGTAAAGGTAGTACCTAAACCGGTAGTAACAATATCGCTACCACAATAGTCACAAGCTTCACTCAAACCGAAGAACACCACTTTCGCCTTGGTCTTGTCAGCCGCAGCAACAACGTATTCATTATCACCATTCAACACAGCAAAGCCATCGGCAGGTAAATCTTCTACAATTTCGCCTTTAGCTTTGCCGATATTTTCCATACTGCCAAGCAGTTCCATATGGGTTTCGCCAACATTGGAAATCAGACCGCTGTCAGGCTCTGCAATTTGGCACAACTCTGCAATCTGTCCCAAACCACGCATACCCATTTCCACAACGGCAATGTCGGTTTCATCGGTAATATTCAATAAAGTTTTGGGCAAGCCAATTTCATTATTAAAGTTACCTTGAGTTTTTACTACATTATATTTAGCACCCAAGCAAGCAGCCAGCAAATCCTTGGTGGAAGTCTTACCATTGGAACCGGTAATAGCAAACACTTTCAAATTGGCAAAGCTTCTGCGGTAAGCACGAGCAATTTCCTGAAAAGCCTTCAAGGTATCAGCAACCTTGAACACCGCAACACCTTCCGGCAAGCCTGTAACATCTTTGGAAACAAGCACCCCGGTTGCGCCTAGCTCCACTGCCTTTACACAGTAGTTGTGTCCATCAAAATTTTCTCCGCTAAAAGCAACAAACAGTTCCCCCGCTTGTACGGTGCGGGAATCAGTAGTCAAACCGGTAAACTCAATATTTTCGCCTGTGTATTCTGCATTGGTTGCGCTAACAATCAATTTAGCATCAATCATTATTTACCACTCCAATATTCCAAAACCACTTCTCTATCATCAAAATGAATGGTTCTGTCTTTTAAAATTTGGTAATTTTCGTGACCTTTACCTGCCAACATAATTACGTCATCAGGTTCTGCATTGGCTAAAGCGTATTCAATAGCTTCACGCCTATCGCTAATACGGTATACCTCCTTACCTACTGGCACGTCTTGCAAAGCAGTAAAGATTTCATCAATAATTGCTTCCGGGTCTTCAGTACGCGGGTTGTCAGAAGTAACGACAACTTTATCTGCCAACTCCAAAGCAATACCACCCATAATGGGACGCTTTTTATTATCGCGGTCACCACCGCAACCAAAGATTGCCCACAATTTATCCTTAGTAATACTGCGTGCAGTTTTCAGTACATTATCCAAACCATCGGGAGTATGTGCGTAGTCAACAATTACGGTATAGGGTTGACCTGCTTCTACTAATTGGAAGCGACCGGGAACCCCATCAAAACCATTTAGTACGTCGCAGATGATTTCTTTATCCACCTTTTCAGCAAGCAGACAAGCAACTGCGCTCATTACATTGTAAACATTAAACTCACCGGTAATTTTTAAATTCAAGTCCATCTCGCCAACGAGAGTATGTAAATTCAGTTGCATTTCCTTAGCCTGCACGTTGAAAGAGATAGGATAAATATCGTTGTCACGACCTTTACCGTAGGTTAAGCAGTTGACCTTAGTGCGAGCCTTGATAATTTCACTGCTTGCATCATCCATATTGAACACCGCATTCTTGTTAGACTTCGCACCATTAGCCAAGCCTTCAAAAAGCAAGCTTTTAGCATCGCGGTAATTGTCCAATGTTTTGTGGAAATCCAAATGGTCTTGGGTAATGTTAGTCAAAACTGCACAGTCGTATTCACATCCAGCTACGCGGTTCAGCACCAAGGCATGACTGGAAACCTCCATAACCACGTAATCACAGCCTGCACACTTCATTGCATACAAAGCCTTTTGCAAATCCACCACGTCAGGAGTGGTGTTGTGTGCTTCAGTAACTTCATCCTCAATCATAATATTGATAGTGCCAATCAATCCCACCTTGTAACCTGCACGACGCAAAACAGTGCGGATAATGTTGGTGGTAGTGGTCTTACCGTTGGTTCCGGTAATGCCAAGCATACGCATACTCTTGCCAGGATAATCATAAAAATAAGGAACTATAGCTTCCATGGCCTTGCGAGTATCAGGAACAACAAGCAGAGTTACGCCAACAGGAATTTCTTCAGGAACATCCTCCACCACTGCGGCAACAGCACCCTTTTCCACTGCCATTTGTAAAAACTTGTGACCATCAACGGTAGCGCCCTTCAAGCAAATGAATAAGCTGCCTTCCTTCACCACGCGGGAATCAGCAGTAATATCAGTAATAATTTTATCATCAGCGCCCAGAACTTTTACTTGGCGCACTTCTTCAATTAGTTTATCAATAATCAAGGTTAATTGTTTTTGCATAACATTACCTCCAAAAGTGAAAGAGCAGCCAAAAGGCTGCCTCTCTAAAATCTTATAAAAATTATACCACAAAGACCGCTAAAAGGCTACGCTTATTTACTTGCTAAGACAGCGGGACTATGAGAATTTTTCGCCACACCTGCTTTAACATAAATATTGCTACGCGCCACGCTCATTCCTAACTCTCTTTCTGCATAGCGGATGATTCGCCCGGGACCTTTAAGCTGCTCTACTTCAATTTTTAATTCGTTATTCTTGTTTATAAGTTGTGTTTCTTGACGCTGCAGAGCAATAATTTCATTACCATAATGTACCATATCAGCACTACGACATACGGAATACATATAAGTTGCCAAAACCATCGCAACCACAACCATCATACGTCTACGCAAAAGCTTATGCTTGTCAGCCTTTTTCTGCTGCTGGCGTATAGTAACCTCTTCAATTGTGTACTGCTGCTCTTGCCAAGTAGCATTATCTAAATTTCTTGCTAACATTTACTTTCACGTACCCTTAAACTTCTAAATCTTAATTGCATATCTTAATCTTGCACTTCTTGAACGAGGGTTTTCTTCAACTTCCTCTTTACTAGGAGTAATGTTACCCACCTTTTTCAGAAGCGGCTTCTTACCGCACACGCACACAGGTAATTGGGGCGGGCAGGTGCAGCCTTTCGCCAATTTAGCAAAGGTCTGCTTAATAATTCTATCTTCCAAGGAATGGAAGGTAATTACACCAATACGACCACCGCTCTTTAACCTTTCCACCGCGGTAATCATAGTCTTTTCTAAAATTCCCAACTCATTGTTTACTTCAATACGAATTGCCTGAAAAGTTCTCTTAGCAGGATGGGGTCCATCAATGCGTGCTCCCTTGGGAATCGCCTTCTTGATGATATCCACCAGCTGATAAGTTGTAGTTATAGGAGCAATTTTACGTTCATTAACAATGAACTGAGCAATACGTTTACTCCAACGTTCTTCGCCATATTTATAAATAAGCTCTGCTAGCTCATCTTCTTTGTAATTATTGACTATATATTCAGCATCTAAGGCAGCATCCTTGTTCATACGCATATCCAAGGGTCCGTCGTGCATATAGGAAAAACCACGTTCCGGGGTATCCAACTGATAACTGGAAACACCTAAATCAAAAAAGATACCGTCAATTTCTTCAATGCCCATGCTATCTAAAATATCTGCAAAATTTTCGAAATTACTTTTCGCAACGGCGGTCTTACAGGTGAACTTATCTAACAACCGTTCACTTGCAGCAGCGATAGCATCATCATCTTGGTCAATACCTAAGAGCAAGCCGTCCTCTTCCAATTGGGAAGCAAAGCCCCTACTGTGACCAGCACCACCCATGGTGCAATCCACATAGATACCGTTTTTATCTGTAATCAGAAAGTCTACGCTTTCATTGAATAGAATACTTACATGTTTAAATTCCATTTATGTAACCGCCTATTAAACACCTAAATCTGCCAGTTGTTCTGCCAAGTCGTTAACATCTTCAGCACTTTCTTCATTATAAGCTGCCCACTTAGCAGCATCCCAAATTTCTGCTCTGCTGCCTACACCAACAATAATGGCATTTTTGTCCAAGCCAGCGTGTGCACGTAGGTTTGCTGGTATAAGCACCCTACCTTGTTTGTCACACTCACCTTCGCATGCACCACCAAAGAGGAAACGGGTAAAGTCGCGAGCAGTTTTACGGCTCATAGGCAAGGAAGCCAACTTAGCTTCCAAAGTATGCCATTGCTCCATATCGTAAACAAACAAGCAACCATCAAGGCCTTTTGTAATAATAAACTTGTTACCTAAACTTTCGCGGAGTTTAGCAGGCATAGCAAGACGCCCTTTAATGTCTAAGGTATGTTCATATTCACCTAATAACATCTTAGCGCCCCCTTTTCACCACTTTACACCACTTTTCTCCATTATACAGACTTTTTTTCAAAAAAACAATAGTCCATTTTTAGATTATGGTAAAAAACCGTCCTGTGGTTTAAAAAAATTTGTGAATTTTTGTCAAGAAAATTGGCAAGCCTGCCAGGAAATGCTATAATACTACAAGGAAATAAAACCAATACATTACAAAGGAGTTTTGCATTATGATTACTAAAGACACCGGCATCATTGAAGCCGTACAAAATCATCCTGAAATTTTGCAAGTTTTTGCTGAATATGGTCTGGGCTGTGTAGGCTGCATGGCTGCTCGCTTCGAAACCTTGGAACAAGGCGCTGCTGCTCATGGCATCGACATCGAAGCATTGGTTGCAGACTTGAACAAAGCAATCGCTGACAACAAATAATTCTTGCAAAGACTATTTGAACAACAAAACGGACAGGCAATGCCTGTCCGTTTTTTATTATAAAGAAACACCTTACTCTTCAATTTTCTTCTGTGCTTCTAACTCCGCAAACTTCGCCTGCATAGTAGGATTGTTACGGGTGAGCCGTTTAATACTTAAATCCTCTGCCTTGTTATTTGCCAAACGCAAATTATTTTCAGAAGAAAGTAAAGCCTCCTTGGTTTTTTGCAGATGATCAATGGTCTTGTCAATCTCCTCAATTGCTTTTTTGAACTTCTCACTGGCCAAACGATAATTACGAGAAAACTTTTCCTTAAACTCATTCATATCTGCTTCAAAATGAGAGATATCAATATTTTGGTTCTTGATAGTTGCTAATTCCTTTTGGTATTGCAAAGAATTCAACGCCGCATTACGGAGCAAGGTAATCATGGGAATAAAGAATTGCGGACGAATAACGTACATTTTAGGATAACGATAGGACACATCCACAATACCATTATTATAAAGCTCATTATCTGCTTCCAATAAAGAAACCAACACTGCATATTCACAGTTTTTTTCTTTCCTATCTTTGTCTAATTCTTTTAGGAAGTCCTCATTTTTATGCTTAGTAGAAGTTTCGTCAGCCTCATTTTTCATTTCGAACATTATGGAAATAAATTCTGTACCTTCATTGTCATACTCACGAAAGATAAAATCCCCCTTGCTACCACTTCTAGCATCATTATCTTTTTCGAAATACGCATTTTGAAAAGCTGTAGCACGCAACTTATTAAACTCTATTAAGCAATGCTGCTCCAAGCTTTCACCAATCATTTTAGTAGATTGTCGCGCCTTAAAATCCTTGTAGTAGGCAATTTGCTCATCCTTAGAACGTAGCTTCTCTTCATAGCCATCCTTGATGGACTGCTCTCGAATCTTATTTTCTTTTTCGTTGGCTTCGATTTGGTTAGTTAAACGCAAAAGTTCCTGATTCTTCGCCGCTAGTACCTTCTCATTTTTAAATACAACTTCACTTATCGCAAGCCTTTTCTCCATCTCATAAGCGGTAAGACGTGCTTGCAGAGCAGTAATCTCTTTTTCTTTAACAGCAACCGCTTCATTTATTGTCAATTTATTATTCTGAGCATTAGCATTAATTTGTGCCTTTAATTCTGCAATCTCTGCATCCTTGATGCTTATTGCATTCTTAATTGCCAATTGTCTATCTTTTTCTAAGGTTTGTAAATGGGCTTTGAATTGTGCTTCACGTTCGTAAACTTCCTTTTGAAATTCTCTATCACGAATTTGCTTCACAATAGCAGCATATCCAGATTCATCAACCTGGAACACCTCTCCACACTTAGGACACTTAATCTCCTGCATTATTTGTCTCCTTCCAAAATTAGTCTCTATAATCCAAACAAAAGATTTTAATGATTATATATTAACGTAAAGCTTAGGAATGCTCAACTAAAAATTTTAAAACCGAATGATGTCCCATTATCAAAATACTCTACTTATCTTTTCCCTTTTGCTTACAATTTATATTGTTTTCTCAGTAAAAACTCTGGACATTTATTTTACATATTGTCTGAAGCTGTATTTATTCATGTTCATTTCTCTCTTCATATCAGCAACTATGAAAATAATATTCACCCTATAACTTTACATAGACCTAACAAAAGCGGAAGTTTATTTTTTAATTTTTTTAGAAATTACTTCCGCTTTTTCTTTCCCACATAAAGTTATATCACGAGAGACAAATCAATCACGCGAAACAACATAAAAATCCCCGCTAACTAATCGTCAACGGGGATCTATCTGCCACAAGAGTTATTCTTCCTCGTGAGAGTGGCAATCGTGGTCACAGCAAGCGCAATTGGGGAATAAACTTGCGTCGTAGTCTATGCCATTTTTATCATAATAATCTTGTAACGCTACCTTAATGGCTTCTTCCGCCAAAACGGAGCAGTGAATTTTATGTACCGGCAAACCGTCCAGTGCTTCCACCACAGCCTTATTGGTAACGCTCATAACTTCATTAAGTTTCTTTCCTTTAATAAGCTCAGTTGCCATGGAGCTGGCAGCAATGGCACTGCCACAACCAAAGGTTTCAAACTTTACATCGGTTACTCTATCATCATCAATCTTCAAATATATTTTCATAATGTCACCGCATTTGGCATTGCCAACTTCGCCAACACCATCTGCATTTTCCATTGCACCTACATTACGAGGATTACGAAAATGATCCATTACTTTTTCACTATACAGAGCCATATTTACACCTCACTTTAAAATAAATTCTCGTTTGCCTTTCAGTAAATCGCCCCACAGCGGAGAGATACTTCTCAAATATTCTACAACTTCCGCTACAGATTTGATAATATAATCAATTTCTTCTTCAGTATTTTCTTCGGACAAGGATAAGCGAAGTGAACCATGCGCCACATCGTGTACTCTGCCAATTGCTAACAACACATGGCTAGGATCAAGAGAACCGGAGGTACAAGCAGAACCGGACGAAGCATATATACCCTTGTCATCCAGGAGCAGAAGCATTGCCTCACCTTCAATTCCCTCAAAACAGAAACTTACATTGTTTGGCAAACGTTTCACCACATCACCGTTGAGCGCAGAATGAGGAATCTTTGCCAAACCAGCAATCAGTCTGTTGCGCAGGGCAGTTACCTTTGCTGCATTAACGCTCAAATTCGAAACCGCTTCTTCCAAAGCAGCAGCCATACCCATAATACCAGGAATATTTTCTGTACCGGCACGCTTACCTCTCTCTTGAGCACCACCTTCAATCAGGTTTACAAGAAAAATTCCCTTACGAGCGTAAAGCAAGCCAACACCTTTCGGCCCGTGAAACTTATGGCCAGAAAGGGAAAGCATATCAATATTTTGCGCCTTCACATCAATGTGTAGATGTCCTGCCGCTTGCACTGCATCAGTGTGGAACAGTACTCCTTTTTCCCTGCACACAGCACCAATTTCCTCAATAGGCTGGATGGTACCTATTTCATTATTGGCAAACATAACCGTTACCAAGCATGTATCAGGGCGGATAGCTTCTCGTACCTGTTCCGCCGTTATCAAACCATTTTCATGTACATCAAGAAGAGTGATTTCGAAGCCTTCCTTTTCTAACTTTTGCAAAGTATGCAGTACTGCGTGATGTTCGAAGGCAGTAGAAACAATATGTTTCTTCCCTTTGCGTGCTCCTAGCCAGGCTGCAGACATAATCGCTTGGTTATCTGCCTCACTACCGCCAGAAGTAAAAGTAATTTCTCGCGGCTCGCAGTTCAAAACTTTGGCAATCCTTGCACGTGCATCCGACAACGCCTCGTTAGCACGTTGTCCAACAGAATGCAAACTTGAAGGATTACCATAATCTTCTGCCATATAAGGTAACATCGCCTCAATAGCAGTTTTGCTCATTTTAGTAGTTGCCGCATTATCAACATATATTTTCATGGTCATAACCTCACTAGAATTTTCTAAAAGACTTCTAGCTTTTTACAAGCTCTCGTCTTATTTACATTGTATTTTATATTTCCTACTTCGTCAATATGATTTTGCTTTGTTTACGAAAAGTTCAAACTTACAAAATAAAAACTCCCTGCTGAAATTCATCAGCAGGGAGTAAGACTCTTTAATACCCTTCTACCATCATTTTGCGAGTGGAGTGGTTAACTCATCAACAAGAGCATCAATTTGCATTTTACTTTCGTCACTCAAAGCAGACATAATTTTGACAGAGTTCTCTGTAAAAGTAATGTTCTTGCTCTTTTCAAACATTCCCCTCATCAACTTGGCAGCCATAGGTGCCCAAGTACCATTTTCAATCAAGGCGATGGTTCTGTTTTGATAACTACGCTCCGTCAAATGGTTAATAAAAGTATGCATGAAAGGGAAGATGCTACCACTATAAGTAGTAGTTGCCAGCACAAGCTTTCCACATCTAAAGGCATCTGCCACCGCCGCAGACATATCGCATCTTGCAAGGTCGTACACATTAACAGTACAGCCTTTTGCTCGCAGTTTGTCTGCCAAAAGTTCTACTGCTTTTTTAGTATTGCCGTAAACGGAAGTGTAAGCAATGACAATTTCGTCAGCTTCCACCTTATAACCGGACCAAATATCGTAAAGATTTAGATAGTAACCAAGGTTTTCCGTCAGAACAGGACCATGTAAGGGACAAATGGTTTGAATATCTAAATTAGCCGTTTTTTTGAGAACTGCTTGCACAGGCATACCGTACTTGCCAACGATACCAATGTAGTAACGTCTTGCTTCATCAATCCAATCTTCTTCAACGTCAAGAGCGCCAAATTTGCCAAAACCGTCTGCGGAAAACAGTACTTTCTCTTTAACATCGTAGGTCATGATTACTTCAGGCCAATGTACCATTTGCGCAGCAACAAACGCCAAAGTATGTTCACCAAGATTTAAAGTGCTACCTTCACCTACGACAACACTTTTATCGGCAAAATCTGTACCAAAAAAGTTCTTCATCATTTGGAACGCCAAAGCAGAAGAGACAATCTTAGCTTCTGGGTATTTCTTAGTAAAATTAAGTATATTTGCAGAATGGTCAGGCTCCATATGTTGAACAATCAAATAATCAGGAGTTCTATCGCCAATAGCTTGCTCAATATTTTCCAGCCATTCGTCCAAGAAGGCTGCGTCAACGGAATCCATAACCGCAATCTTGTCATCAATAATTGCATAAGAGTTATAAGAAATACCATTGGGAACAGGATACTGACCTTCAAACAAATCAATCTTATGGTCATTCACACCAACGTATTTAATAGAGTCCGAAATGTGCATGGGTTTTCCATCCTTTCTAAATCATAGTTACTTACTAAGTTTACCACATTACAATTATGTAAGTCTATACTCTCAAAATAAAAAACTCCCTGCCAAAATGACAGGGAGCATATTTTTAGATTATGAAATCTTATTCCCACTCGCTTACGAAATCTGTCTCTGGTATCCAGAAGTGCGAATTTCGGTCAGTTTTCTGTCCATTTAGGCCCGATTTTCTGCGTTTTTCTCCCTGTTCTCAGTTGTCTCAGGGCTATTGTCCTCATTTTGACCTCGCGGTTTGTCCTCACTTAGCCGGGGCATCCGGGTGTATGAGCGACTTGAAGTAATGAGGACTGTCTCTGAAATCTCTCAGATGGCTTGCGAGTGCGGATTTGTCTCACGAGCCGAAGCAAATTATTACAGACGATGGTTCCGAGTGGCTTGCAGATAGGAGTAAATGAGATACCCACTTCAAGCACCTATCTTGTAGCACAAGCTACTTGGAAGTTCAAGTTTGTAGCGGAGAACCGGACATGCAAAAAGTAGCGTTTAGTTTTCTTGCAGCTTCTCATTTATTAGTTTTTCTTCGTATAAAGAAATAAATCCAATTGGCTCATTCCCTCCTGAAGGATTTGCAGTCAATTTTGGAGAGCTAACAATATCCTCAAGTCTCTGTGAAGCTACTTTATCGCATTGTCTAATCATTTTATTACACCACTCGTCTGAAGTGTTTGCAGTCGCATACATGAAGGTATAGTTATTGGGGAAATACCACGTTCCAAAGACTGGAATTATGCGATCATTGTATCCTTCGAGGTTACCAAGTTCCAAATCAATTACTATACCTACTTTTTTTTCGCAAGGTATGATTTCTTGAAGTTTCCTAATCACTTCCATCCAAGTCACGGTTTCAGTCTTCATCGCCCACGGGTGATACCAATCAATTACCATGAATGGTCTACATGTCATATTTCTTGCGTAGTCATTGACTTGCTCTATGTCAGCATAATAAATTGCTGCGGCAGAACAGAAGAAATCTCCACACTTTTCAGTATGAGTCATTGCGAATATAAAGTCAAAGTTTTCAGGCCACGAGCCAATATGATCTGTGACAAAATCCAGATTTGTTTGCTTTTGCAACCACGCGTTCTTTCGCTTCACCTTGATAGGTACGTACCATAGAATGAGAACCGGTATCATACTTTATCTGCAATTATTAATTGACCATTCTCATAAGAAATGCGCATCGTCCAATCCCGTGGTAGTGTTATTTTTTACTTGATTGTATGCCGTTCCTTCGCGGGTATTTTTGCTTCCCCCAACTCTTTTTTGACATATTATCCTCACCCGCTTTTTGTTTCAATGGTATATCGAACAGATAGAATCTATCAGTATGCATCGCTCAACAGAAAATCTGCAACGTGCATGGTAATGATGCCCTCGTAATTACCACCAGCGAACTCGTCTGTGCGAAGAACATACTTGGGATAGTTATCACGGATCTCCAGCAAGCGCTCATATTCGCGCTTCTCGGTCTTTTCGGAGTTAATACGCTGTGTGACCTGAACATAAAGCTTCTCGTTCTGTCTGGTTGCAACGAAGTCCACCTCGCCATCTCCGGTCTTGCCGATATAGATCGTATATCCACGGCGGCACAGTTCAAGGTAGACGACATTTTCCAGGCTGCTTGCAACAGTATCATCATTATAGCCGAGAACACTGTAGCGAAGGGAGGTATCGGCCAGATAGAACTTCTCTTGCGTTTTCAGAATTTCTTTGCCATTAAGGTCATACCGGGAGCACCGATGCAGCAGATAAGCCTTCTCCAACTTTTCGAGGTAGCTGTATACTGTCTCGTTGTCCAGAGATCTGCGTTCTGCTTTTAGGTAGTCAGAAATCGACTTGGCAGAGAAAGTGTTGCCGACATTATTGAAGGTATAACGGACAACCCTCTCCAGCTGATCGATTTTTCTTACCTGATTGCGTTTTACAATGTCTGAGAAAATCGTAGAATTGTAAATATCCCGAACGATAGTATAAACCTCGTCCTGACCATAAGCATGCAAGTGTGTTGCAGGGAAACCGCCCAATCGAATGTAGTTGGCAAACTCTTTGTGAATGTCATCGACCTTCGCATACTGACTCTTGAAAGTCAGATACTCCTGGAAGGACAAGGTGTATATCCGAAATGCAACATATCGTCCGGTCAGATAGGTCGAGATTTCAGAGGACATCATGCGAGAATTGGAACCTGTCACATACAGGTCTACGTTGAAGTCCGAAGCCAAAGAATTGACGACCTTCTCCCACCCCTTGATTTCCTGCATCTCATCAAGTAAGAAGTAGGTCTTCCCATCGGGGCAAAGTCTGCTTTTCAACTCCTGATACATCTGCTTCGCAGTCATGTCCTCGTATTCCATGGAATCGAAGCGATAGCTGACAATCTGTTCCATTGGAATACCGCGTTCCTTATGAAGCTTCTCTATGATCATTTTCAGAATCGTGGATTTGCCGCAGCGACGGATACCGGTAAGGATTTTTACAAACGGCGTATCAACATATGCCATGATTTTGTCTACGTATAAAGGTCTGTAAATCATTTTGACCACCTCCGTTTGCATATAGCATACCGCAATGTACCGCAAAAATCAATAAGTTTTGCGATTACAAACCGCAAAACCTATTGATGTGAACACTGAAGTGCGGGAAGGCTCGCAGTGTTAACACTGCGAGCCTCGTGCTTAATTTGTTTATGCATTTCGTTTCTTTCAAGGTGTAATCATAACCCGGTCTTCCGCAGCGATCACAAGAATCTTTAACTTTCTGAAAAGGGTCAAGTCTACTGATGGAATAATTTTGAGTGTCCATGTACTCCTTTAAGCAACGGCAAGGTTGAACGCAGTCACCGCAGAGCTCAGAAGCGTTTTTATGATACCCTCCGCTTCTGATCCAGCCTATGCGTCCTCTCGCTTGGCTTTCTCCTAGAGAAAGGCACTCTTCTTTCACCGTCTAAGATCATTGACAAACCTACAACCTTATTGGTTTTTTTATATTACTGTTGATACTTCGGGGGTGTTCTGTAATTTCTCCCATCTATCCATAATCAAAAGCCTGCAATCATCCGACGATCGAAGTTGCTTTAAATCACACGCAGTAATGCAAACAATACTAAGATTACTGGTTGTAAGTCGCAGTATTTCTTCTTGTGCATCCGCTGTAATTCCGTTTGATGCAAATAGAATTGCTGTTTTATTTCCTTTCATGGTAGAAATGTGGGCAATATTCCGAATTTGATGGATATCTACATGGGAGTTCCAATTTTTGCACTCCACCAAAACGTATGCTCCTAACTGCCACAGCTTATTGTCCAAGGAAAAATTAGCAATGCTCAGATCTATTTCTTGCGCGCCAGTTCTAATTCGCCGCCCAGTAACCTTCCATCCCGCGACATTATTTAGCACATACGCAGCCACATCTTCCCAAAGAACCCCTTTACTATGGGTATCAGTTTCGCAGAGGGCCTGATCAATCATTTCTTGTAGATCATGAGAGGAAAACGGGCTACGAGACGAAGCTGGCTTAACCAATGACCACAGATACGGCAAATAAACATAACGCGAGTTTAGTGTCTGAAGCACATCTTTTGAAATTACCGGCTCATCGTCGCCTCTAAGAAAATTTCGGAAATTAGCAATGTGTGTAAGCAAAACACGACAGTATTGTTCTTTAGAAATAACAGGAGTAGCTTCCGTTAGTAGACAAATATTTTCGTCCAAGAACTTCAAAAACTTTTCGTAAGTTTTGCGAATGCCATCTTGATTCCAATCAGTATCAGATACAGCACATAAGTACAGAAACACTTTGTGCCATTCTTCACAAATATCATTGGGCTGAAACCATTTACCATACGCATAAATCGGATTCAATAATACCGATTGCAAAGTCGATGAGCAAAACATGCCCAAATCATTCGGATGAAGTGGTTCCTTAGTATAGGGAGCATCTTCACTCAGATACAACTGATGCCCACCCTCGAAAATCAAGCGCCACACGCCAGTCTCTGAATCTGGAAGCGACGCAATGACTTTTCGAGCTGCAAAATCTCGCATAAAAAATGACCGTGTTATCAATTGCTTTCCGCAAAGTTCAGGCTGTTCGCGTTCCAACCACAAAGAAACAACTCCATTAATAACCGAATCTCCTTCTTTATGGGACATATGATTGCAACAGACACCAGCAACCACAATATCATTATAGTTATGATAGACTCTTTTAGGAAAATGGTTAAGTTGATTGCAGAAAAACTCTTGAATGCAATGAAAGAATATATTTCCAACACTGTCCAGCTTTTGTGTGTTGGTTATAATTCGTTTGTTTGCAAGTATTCTTTCGAAATTAGCTTTCATTTCATTTTCAAAAACAGATAATACGACATCAGATTTAGCTTTTGGACCAACGACAGCAAAGATATGAACCATATTTTCGTCTTCATCAGCAAGTTCTACCGATCCCATTATCTTGTAATAAAACTCATCTCCAATATAGCGGTATAAATCAATTTGCTGTATAAACAGATTGCCTTCTTCTTCATACCCACTCAGATATACATACAAAAGACCTGATGACGAAAACCGTGCTGACATATTCATCTCTCCTATTGTTTTGCTCTGATCTATTTACTTATTATACACTTAAAGGCATTGTCTTCCAATGTGTTCATTGTTGTTGAGAAGCAGACAGTTAAGTTTATTGACTACTTCCATCTGCGTTGATGGAAATACATGTGCATACCGATAGGTGATATCAATGCTCTCGTGTCCCACACGATCCGCAATGGTTACAGCGGAGAAGCCCATATCAATCAGCAGATTGATATGGCTATGTCGGATTCCATGAATCCTTATTCGCTTTACCCCGTTAATAGCGCAGCCACAGCGCATTTCATGATGTAGATAGTATTTTGTGAACTGGAATACCCGGTCGGTTTCCGTAATGTCTGTCAAGCTTGAGATATACTGACAGATTTCCTCCACGAAGAAGTCTGGCATCAGCACACAGCGGATGCTTTTATCTGTTTTGGGTAGGGTGATAATATCTTCTCCCTTAATACGTTGATATGACTTTGTAATATGAATGATCTTGTTTTCAAAATCGAAATCCGCAGGTGTCAGTGGCAAAAGTTCTCTCAAACGAAGCCCACACCAATATAAATTTTCAAATACCATATACGATACCTGTCGGTCCTTCAAGGCTGAAACAAACTATTGATATTCTTCTCTCGTCCAGATGAGTATCTCACCCGTCTTTTCTTTACCCATGTTTCCGGTTTGGCGGCAGGATTGTCATACAATCCATAAAACCGCATGGCATGGTTGAAAATAGCACTAAGCTGATTGTGGATCGTCTTGAGATATACGGGAGAATATGGCATATCATTCTCGCCACGAATCGCCAGCATTTCGTTTTGCCAATGTAGCACATCGATGGATTTGATATCACACACCCGCTTGCTTCCGAAATAAGGCAGGATCTTTTTCTCAATAATGCTGCTCTTAGTCACCCAAGTGTTCTGCCTGATGCGATCCTGCAAATTGTTCTTGTAGACCTCATAGAATAATCCGAATGTCATATCAAGACTTCCGGTGTTTCTGGCAAGAAATTCTCGTTCCCATTCGAATGCGTCCCTTTTTGTTGTGAACCCTCGTTTTGTTTTTCGGCACCCTTCGCCCAGCCAGTTTTTGTAACGGACGGAGATATACCACTTTCCGTTTTTGTCTTTGTATACTCCCATATTGACCTCCAAAACATATATTTTGCCTGAACAGCAATGCTGTTTTGCACAAAGGCCAAATACGGGAAGCGAGGACAGAATCATCCTCAAAATTAAAATCCTCTCTACCTGAATTGCTTCAGATAGAGAGGATTTACTACTACAAAGCCACTATAAATTATTCTTATTTTGTCCTTAAATTGACATCGGGAGCAATCGGTTTCCTGAGATTACTTAGAAAAACGCATCAAAAACATACAGTTTTAAACGAAAACAAGAGGCTTTGAGACCTCGGAGAACTGAGAGAATTTTGACCTTTATTCCCACTCGATAGTCGCAGACGGTTTCGGACTCATATCATAGCAAACACGGTTAACATTTTTAACTTCAGCCAAGATACGGTCGGTAATTTTCAGCAGGATGGGCCAATCGATTTGTTCGATAGTTGCAGTCATAGCGTCAACGGTGTTTACGGCGCGGATGATTACAGGCCATTCGAAGGAGCGAGCGTTGTCGCGAACGCCTACAGATTTGAAATCAGGAACAACTGTGAAGTATTGCCATACAGTTTTGTCCAAACCAGCTTTTGCAAATTCTTCGCGCAGAATAGCATCAGCTTCGCGTACTGCTTCCAAACGGTCACGAGTAATTGCACCAAGACAACGAACACCAAGGCCAGGACCTGGGAACGGTTGACGATATACCATATGGTCAGGCAAGCCAAGTTCTACACCGCAAGCGCGAACTTCGTCTTTGAACAATTGACGCAGGGGTTCAACCAATTCAAATTGCAGATCTTCAGGCAAACCACCAACATTGTGGTGAGATTTAACAACTTTAGCAGTTTTGGTACCGCTTTCTGCAATGTCAGGATAAATAGTGCCTTGGCCGAGGAAGTCAACGCCTTCAACCTTACGAGCTTCTTCTTCAAATACACGAATGAATTCTTCGCCGATGATTTTACGTTTTTGTTCGGGGTCAGCAACGTTTTCCAATTTAGTAAGGAAACGTTCAGTAGCATCAACATAAACCAGGTTTGCATTCAATTGGTTTTTGAATACTTCTACTACGCTTTCAGATTCACCCTTACGCATCAAGCCATGGTTTACGTGTACGCAAATCAGGTTATCGCCAATAGCTTTCAACAAGAGCGCAGCAACTACAGAGCTGTCAACGCCACCGGACAATGCCAAAAGTACTTTTTTATCGCCAACTTGCTTTCTAACCAATTCGATTTGGTCATGAACAAAGTTAGTCATATTCCAGTTAGCTTCAGCTTTGCAGGTTTCAAAAACAAAATCTTTCAAAGCTTCCTTAATGCCATCTACATCGTTTGCAAATTGCGGCAGTTTAACTTCACACAGCGCTTTATCATGACCTGCAGCAATCACAGGAATACCAGCTTCATAAATTTCAGGGAGCACGTCAATAGCAACGCCATCAACAACATTGTTCGGACCGCCATTGATTACGATACCTTTCACGTTGGGCAGTGCTTTAAGTTCATCTACAGTAATGTCGTGCGGATAAATTTCGCTATAAACGCCCAAAGCGCGGATAGCTCTTGCAACAACAGTATTTTCATGGCTACCAAGGTCTAAAATAACAATCATATCTTGTTTCATGATTATCCTCCTCATATAATGAATACCACTTTTTAAGTATATCACAAACATTTCCGCTTGTATATTTTTTTAGAAAAAATCTCCGAATAATTTTGTGGCTTTACTGTAAATCGTTCAAGAAACTTCTGAAAATATTTACTCGCAAAAAATCTTTCAAGCTAAAGTGGCAAGGTAAAAATTTTTCCGATATAATGGTAAATAATATTTGAGGAAGGAGGCGCCAAACATGCATTATAATTTTGGCATTTACATAGCACTGGCAGTAGCCGTACTGGCACTTTCCACATCTGCTATCTTCGTAAAGCTTGCGGCAGCTCCCTCCGCAATCACAGCATTTTACCGTTTGTTTATTTCTGCGGTACTACTCTTGCCCATCGCTCTCATCAAGAAAAATATTAGGGATGAACTATTCAGCCTATCTTCCAAGAAATTTCGCCTTGGAATTTTAGCAGGATTACTGCTTGCCGTACACTACGTTATGTGGTTTGAATCCTTAAACTACACTTCCGTCGCAAGTTCCACAGTACTTGTATCCTTGCAACCCCTCTTTTCTATGGTGCTTGGTTACTGCTTCTTCCACGAAAAGTTACGCACCCGCGCCATCATTGGTTGCCTAATTGCTATTGTTGGCAGTACCATCATCGGTTGGGGAGATTTCCAAATTGACGAGCGCGCCTTGTGGGGCGATTTGATTTCCTTCCTATCAGCAGGCGTTATCGCTGCTTACTTTTCTGTTGGACAAATCTTGCGCAAAGACACAGGCGTAGTAACCTACTCCATCCTCGGATATATCATAAGTTCTATTTTCTTAGGGACTTACGCTTTGCTGAAAGGCAATTCGTTTGTAGATTACCCACCGGAAGCTTGGTACTCCTTCTTTGGTTTAGCAATCATCTGCACCATTGGCGGGCAATTTGTTTTTAACTTGCTTTTAAAAAATGTTTCTGCCACCGCTGTTACCATGAGTATCTTGGGCGAGCCCATAGGCACCTGCGTTTTGGCCTACTTTATTTTAAACGAAACTATTTCCCTGCAACAGTTCGTAGGCATCGCCGTAATCATTGCGGGATTAGGAATCTTCTTCACCACAAACAAAAGTTAATAATGAACACAAAATCCCCCTGCTACAACGTAACAGGGGGATAAATTTTTATTCAGCCAAAATGCTGTCAACAAAATTGATTAAGCCATCAACAACTTCATCGCGAATATCCAATTCGTTATGAATTTCATGACGGTAGCCGGAATATGCTTTCACAGAAACTTTGTTACCGGTATTTGCCAACAGATTAGCAACGTGATACAAGCCTTCACCGTAATTTCCGCAAGGATCTTGGTCACCTGCAATCAAATATACGGGAATATCGGACGGAACCATGGGAGCCCATTCATCACTTTCAATGAAGTGGTACAGTTGAACAAAGTCCCAAGCCAATTCCAAAGTAGTGTTAAAGGTATTGAACATATCATTAGCGTGATCAGTTACAATCCTCGGATCGTTAGCAATCCAGTCCGCAGGACCATTTGGGTTTTCGACACGCGCAGTCATATCAAGGAACACTTTATCAAACCAAGCACCAGCCGGTTGATAGGGGTCAGCTTCATAAGCAGCGTTGAACTCAGGGTCTGCGTATTCAATTTCGCAACCTTTCCATTGAGAGCACAAACCGCACAACATCAAGCCTTTGATACCATCACCATAATGAGCAGCATAAGCACGAGCAAGCATACTGCCCCAACTGTGACCAAAAATAAAGTATGGCAGGTCAGGATAATCTGCCACAGCAATATCATGAAGTTGTTTTTCGTCTTTCAAATAGGTCATATAGCCGCCGGAATGAGGGTCACCCAAAGTGCCACCAAAATTTGATGATGCTTTTAAGTTAATTTTTCAGTAAAGCTTTACGTTCTTTCCAGTCAGGCATAAAACTTGCCACTAATTCATAAAACTTTTTAGAATGATTAGGATGAATGAAATGACAATATTCGTGTAAAGCAACGTATTCAATACATTCCTTTGGATATGCCAACAATCTTTTATTTAAAGTTATGATTCCTTTATTAACAAGGCAGGTTCCCCAACGAGTTTTCATTTCACGAACACGCAATATCGGCTTAGCAACTCCCATCGATTTAAACAACGGATATAATTGCTCTACAACCTCAACCAAAACACTTTGGTTATTAATCGGCTTATACTCTTTTGTTTCGCGTTGTTGTACTCTTTCGATAGCATC
>JAFTMR010000084.1 GCA_017452325.1 Phascolarctobacterium sp.
CAAAAAAGGACTGCCAAAGCAGTCCTTAATTTTCAATGGTCGGGGATGCGAGATTCGAACTCACGGCCTCTTGTACCCGAAACAAGCGCGCTACCAAACTGCGCCAATCCCCGTAGTTACTAACATCTAAACCGTAGCAACGTAGATTATTTTACTTGATGTACACCTAAATGTCAATACCTTTTTTATAAATTTTTAGCCTTGAGTTACAACGCGGATGTTATCAACCTCAAAAGCCTTCGCAATAGCAGGAAGAAGCTCGCGTTCAATATTGGTACGATGCAATTCGCTATTAGCTACAATCAGAATACGCGGTGCTGCGTAGTTGATATTATGAATTCTGCTTACCAAACGTTTAAAGGTTTCCTCGCCAACCATCTCTTTCAAAACCTGCAGGCGTTCAAACACTTCCGGTTTTTCTTTTTCCATACGCATTTCCAAAGGAGAAAAAGGAATGGTTACCACGCGGGGGTTTTGATTAACGACAAAATTTTCCTCGCCTTCGCCAGGAACTACTAAGTCTTCTCTAATTGCCATGAGTTTGACCTCCATAAATTTATTTTGAAATCCTTGCGCCCTATCAGCGCAAGAGGTTAAAGTTCTATATAATTATATGATAGGAATAGTTTTCCGTCAAGAAGCAGGAAATTTCCAAAGTAGGCAGAATAACTTTATTATGAATTTTAATAGGGGGTTGTGTTATGTCCTTTTTTGATGAGTTTAAAAAATTTGCCATGCGTGGTAATGTAGTTGATTTAGCAGTAGGCGTTATTATCGGTGGTGCTTTCGGCAAAATTGTTTCTTCTTTAGTTTCCAATGTTGTTATGCCTCCCTTAGGCATGCTCATGGGTAAGGTTGATTTTACCAATCTCTTCATTAGCCTTAATGGTCAAGACTATGCTACCTTAAAGGCTGCCCAAGATGCAGGCGCGCCTGTAATTGCCTATGGTTCCTTCCTTAATACTGTGCTTGACTTCACAATTTTAGCCTTCGTTGTCTTTGTAATGATTACCCAAATCAACAAGTTGATGCCGGCAAAACCGCCTGCTCCCGAACCGCGCAAGTGCCCGTTCTGCAAATCTGCTATCGCTGATGATGCCACCCGTTGCCCGCACTGCACTTCTCAACTTGAAGAAGCTAAATAAAATTAATCAAGCCTCGCAAAAGCGGGGCTTTTTCTTGTTAGAAAATCTTTCCAATATATTCTGAAAATGATATAATGAACATGCGCAAAAATTACAGGCTTGCTCCAAATCGTAAGGAGCTTTTTATTTTGTAGGCACCAACTAAAATATAAAGGAGTTTATTTTTATGACCCAACAAAAAATACCCCCTTCCTTAATCATTCCTATTGGCTTGATGCTGTTTTCCTTCTTCTTTGGCGCAGGCAACTTAATCTTCCCTCCCACCTTAGGTCAACAAGCAGGCGACAATCTTTTCCTGGCAACCCTTGGCTTCTGCTTCAGTGGCGTTGGCTTTCCTTTATTAGGTATCCTCGCCATGGCTATTAACCGCTTCGATAATCCTGACCTGATGGCAAAACCGGTCTCTCCCTTATACGGCAGAATAGTTACTATCTTATGTGCTCTGACCATCGGTCCTCTCTTTGCTATTCCTCGTACTGCTGCAGTTTCCTACGATACTGGTATCATGGCACTGCTCCCCGCAGGTATGCATGACTTGGGGCTTGCAATCTACTCTGCCTTCTTCTTTGCCCTCACTTATTATTTTGCTATTAATCCTTCCGCTATCATTGACCGCATCGGTAAAGTTATGACCCCCATGCTTTTGCTGTGCTTGGCTGCCCTTGTAGGTTGCGCTATTATTGACCCAATGGGTGACACTCAGCCTGCACAAGAGGCTTATGCCACCGTTCCTTTCTTCAAAGGATTCTTAGAAGGTTATAATACCATGGACTTACTCTGCTCCATGCTCTTTGGTGCAGCAACCATTAACGCCATCGAACTGAAAGGCATTAAAGAGCAAAAGCAGCTTACTACCATGTGTATTTATGCTGGCATTATCGCTGCCATCTGCCTAGCTGCCGTTTATGCCTCTCTTGCTTACGCAGGTGCTACCAGTATTTCCGTAACAGGTGCAGTTACCAGCGGAGGACAGCTGCTCAATAAAATTTCTGTACATTACTTTGGCAACTTTGGTAAGATTGTTCTGGCGCTGATTATTTTCTTCGCCTGCATCACCACCAGCATTGGTCTTTCTACTGCAATTCCTGATTACTTCACCAAGCTGACCGATGGCAAAGTTTCCTACCAAAAATTTGTTGGTATTATCTGCCTGTTCAGCTTCTGTGTTTCCAACTTAGGCTTGGGTAATATTATTACCTTCTCCATCCCCGTACTATGCATGCTCTACCCCATCACCATCGCCTTAGTTATCTTAAACGTAGGCAAGAGTATCTTTAAACGCAACAAGTATATCTTCCGAGCTTGCCTCACTTTAACTACTATCTTCGCAATTTTTGACGGCTTACGCGCTGCCGGCATTGATACCGGCGCAGCAAATACATTCCTGGCTTCTATCATTCCCCTCTATGATATCGGCTTTGGCTGGATTACTCCCTGCTTTGGCGGTATCCTACTGGGCTTTATCTGGAAAGCTATCGCTCAAAAGGAGGCATAATAAATGTCTAATGAAGAAAAGCAATGCTCCAATACTTCCTGCGGACGTAGCAGCTGTGCAGGCTGTGAACACGCAGGCAAGCACGAGCCTGTAGATTTTACTGCTCACCTGAATCCTATGAGCAGCGTAAAAAAAGTTATCGGTATTGTTAGCGGTAAGGGCGGTGTAGGTAAATCCCTCGTTACCTCCCTCATGGCTGCTACTATGAAACGCCGCGGTCATCGCACTGCCATCCTTGATGCGGACGTAACCGGTCCTTCCATACCCAAAGCCTTTGGCTTGAGCGGGCAAAAGACCGGCGGCAATGAGATTGGCATTATGCCCCTAACCAGTGCTAATGGCATTGAAATTATCAGCGCCAATATGTTCCTGCCCAACGAATCTGACCCCGTTGTATGGCGTGGTCCCATGATTGCCAATATGGTTAAGCAATTTTGGACGGACGTTGTCTGGACTGACATTGACTTTATGTTTGTAGATATGCCTCCCGGAACAGGCGATGTCCCCTTGACCGTCTTCCAATCCCTGCCCGTTGACGGTATCATCATCGTAACCTCTCCTCAAGAGCTGGTTTCCATGATTGTTGCTAAGGCTGTGAAGATGGCACAGATGATGAACATCCCCATCCTAGGCTTGGTAGAAAATTATTCCTACTTCCACTGCCCTGACAACGGCAAAGACTACAAAATCTTTGGCGAAAGTCATTTAGAAGAGACAGCTGCTGCCTACGGCTTAAAGGTTTTGGCACAGCTTCCCATTGACCCTGCCATTGCGAAGGCTTGCGACAGCGGTAAGGCAGAAGAAATCTCCCTTCCTGAAATTGACAAATGCTGTGAATATTTGGAAGGTGCTTGGAAATAACCCTTCCGTCAGTGCTACGCTGACAGTTTCCCCAACGGAAACCCCAATAAAAAAAGAGACCGTAATCCTAAAAATTAGGACTACGGTCTTTTATTTTGGAATTATTAACCTAAAGCGGAAATGGTTTCGTCACTGAAAATTTTGGACAGCATATTCTTGGACTTCATCTTAACATCCTCGTCAACATAGCCCTGCACCTTAACCAAGGCGAAAGCTATTGCCACCATATCATCAGAATAACCGAGGATGGGTGTCAGGTCCGGTAAAAAATCCAAGGGCGCAATCAAGTAGCCAAGAGCTCCCATGACTATAGCCTTGGTGCTGGCGGGAACATCATCCCTTTGCAGGACGAACCACAATTGCAAAGCCTTGTACAAAACTTCTGCACCGATAACCTTGCCATACTTGGCAATCTTATCTTTCAATCCTCTTTCGCTATATTCCTTTTCGTATTCTACAAGAGCGCGGTCATTAATTTGCGCTTCGTCGAATTGTTCTACGTCGTATTTAGGTTTCTTAGTCATTTTCTACCCTCCAAAAAGCGTCAGAAGTGCTGGATAACAAGGCGGAACAAGATTGCGCCGCGACGGTGTACTTGGCGTACATCGAGCAAGCAATCGCAGTTCCAACGCAGGAAGACAGTACTTATGGCGCTTTCTTATCTCATGTTGATAAATTGAAGATCCACCCCATAATCCCCAGCCTTCAACATTTGAATAACAGCTTGCAAATCATCCTTCTTAGCACCGGATACACGAACTTGGTCGTCTTGAATTTGAGCATTAACTTTCAATTTAGTTGCTTTGATAGCCGCAACAATCTTTTTGCCGTTCTCTTTGGAAATGCCTTGTTGAATTTCGCATTGTTGACGTACGGTGTTCTTTGCAGCGGGTTCAATTTTACCAGGCACCAGGCAACGCAGGGGAATACCACGTTTTGCCATTTTTTGGCGCAGCATATCGATGATTGCTCCCAATTTGTATTCATCCTCAGCAGCAATCTTAACTTCTTTTTCGCCCAACTCAATGGTTGCATTACTACCGCGGAAGTCGTAGCGTTGGTCAATTTCTTTTTTTACTTGGTTAACTGCGTTATCCATCTCTTGCATATCTACTTGAGAAACAACGTCAAAGGAACTATCTTTAGCCATTTTATACCTCCGAAAAATTTAATATCCTAGTTATTTTACCACAAACTTACCCATTTTTGGAAGAGTGTTCATCAGGCATGGGTCTGCCACCATTTTGCTTCATATATTCGTGCTCTTCACTAATCTCTTTCAAAAGCTCCAAGCCACTCCAAGTTGCGTTATGAGGAGTTAGCATTGCTTTAAGCTCAATGCGCACAAGCTTGCTCTTTTTAATAGCAACGAGCAATTTTTCCAGAGTAGGTCTATCAAAACCACACAGAAAAATCATTTCTTCCCTTGCTTCCTCACCAGAATACTTTTCACTGACAGCTTCAATGCCTTTCACGCCAGCAAGGTAGCCCACAGGTTGCAGCATATCTTCACGAGCGACAGCCTTCACCTGCGCTTTGCAAAGGAGCGCTACCATCTTTAGCATCTGCAAACGCTCTGCCGTAAAATTATATGCGAGTATCGTTCTAAGCATTAGTACCTCCAAAATATTTCTAAGGGTATTATAGCACAATAGAAAAAGGCAAGCCATCTTAAAAATAGCCTGCCCAAAAATTTAACTTACTTCTTCTTGCTGACACAAATACTTTTTACCATTACTTCTGTACGTTTAAGCAAATCAAAAAAAGAAAGGTTGAGTGCTTCTGCAATCTTAATGTAGGTTGCCAAGGGTACCTTTTCTACGCCAATGCCTCTTTCAATTTTAGAAAGCATACCTACGCCAATCCCAGCCTTCGCCGCACAATTAACTTGGTTAATACCTCTTAACCTTCTATGCAAAACTATATTCTGTCCAATCTCTTTAAAAACGGCTTCACCCATGTTTAAACTCCTTTTGCCAAGAACTTTAAACCATTGTAACACTATTACCCCCCCAGTCAAGTTTTGTTCGCACCTAACGAACAAAATCTTTTCTATTTCTAGCTCAAGACTGTGTGAGATGGGCAACAAAGGTTGGATACAACAAAAAGGCGCTCCTTGCGGAACGCCTTTAATATCATCTTATCTACTCCCTCTTTTCAAAGGAAGCTCTCTTTTTTGATTTTTAGAAATTAGTTTTATCCTAGCCACTGTGAGGTAGCGACTAGGGGGTAAGTTAAATTAGAAGTTGTATTGGTAGGAGATGGAAACCATTTTGGTATAGCTGTCATACATTTTAGCTCTAGCATAAGCGTTAGTAGCGCTACCCTTCATATTCAATTCGCCTACATCCATATATCCAAGTGCCAATGCTACGGTTTGTTTTTTATCATGGTACTGTATACCTAAGGTGTAAGTATCGCGTTCACCGGTGGGAACCATAAAGTCCGCAGTTTCATCAGGAATAGAACGTTCATCATGAGCAATACCAGCCATCAAGGAATACTTGTCACTCAATTTATGCTCGATGCCGATTGCATAACGCCAACCATCTTTCCAATTTTTAGGATTACTTTCCAATTTTCCGAAAGGATAGCCAGTAGGAGTCATCATCATATCAAATGCATCAAATCTACTCCAACGGGTCCATGTAGCATTTAACTCCATACGTGTTTTATCATTGAATTCATGACCATAGCCAAGCATCCAGCTTTCCGGCAAGGTTACGCATCCATAAGCATCACCTGATGCAGTTAGTTTATTTTCAGCCACACCATGAGCATCATAATCAGCTTCCATAGAATGTTTTACTTTACTACGATATACTACTGCAAATTCGTTCTTATCATCAAACTCATAATTAGCAGCAGCATTCCAACCTAGTGCCCAACTAGTACCCTCAATATGCAAAGGACCAGGCATAGCAGGATTTGCATGTGGAACTCCTAGGTTTTTATCCAATTGCAAACCAACATAATTAACTTCTGCACCAATGGATGTAGACCATTTACTGTCATGCTTGCGAGCATAGTTCATAGCAATGCTGGTACCATTAAGGCGAGAACTAAAAGCATTGGTGGCAACGATAGAATCACGTTCAAATTGACAAATCATACCAAAACGAGTATAGGTTGCCATGCCCAACCATTCTTTATCATTCAATTGCTTTACATAGTACAAACCGGGAACAATACCTGGGTTAACTCTATTACGTCCGTAATTAGTCCAAATAGCACCATTACGGATACCTGTGCCGGTATACTCCCCATTAGTAGAATCATACCCAGAAGCTTCTGCTTTCCACTTACCATGAGGGCTAAGATAGGTAAGGCTTGCTTTGATTTTTTCACCTTGAATTTTAGTCATAGCAGCAGGGTTGTACGCCATATTACCTGCATCGTTCTCAGCAAACATACGCGCGCCGCCCATTGCCATACCTTCTGCAGTCCATTCGTTGATTGCAAAGCCTTCTGCACCAACAGCTTGAGGAGCCAAAAGAACAGCGGCTGCACTAAGAGCCAATAAATGTTTTTTCATCATTAAACTTTCCTCTCAATCATCTTTCTTTGGCAAGGGTACTATGGCAATAGTCTTACCTAAAACTTCCAGCACCTTTAGCAAATTACCAAGGCGTATATCTAGCTTGCCCGTTTCCATTTCCGAAATCCGCGTCTGGGGTAAGCCAACATAACTGCCCAACTGAAATTGCGAGAAGTCCTTTTCCATCCTGCCCTTTCTAATTTCTAGGGCAATACGCTTGCGCGCATCATTAATATCGATGGATAGTCCCTTGCCTCCTTCCAGCTCCAACCATTCTTCTACCCTATCCCAACCATAATTTTCAGAAGCTTGCTTTTCCTTTTTCACCGGTTCCTCCTGTTAAAATTATAATTGCTGAACTAAATCCTTTTGAAAAAATTTAATCTGAATCCAAACGGGTAGTAGTAAAAATGTAAATTACAACTGAAAGCAAGAATATTTCACACGAAACATCCTCATATTGAAATAATTATAGCACCTTGTCCCCCTCTAACAAGCAAAAGTTCGCATCGAGCTACTTTTGCTTGACGCTTCGCGCAAGTTTCTATAACTAAACGTTTAAGCACTCCACCTTGTTACAGTCCTAGAAAGATGCTCTTCCCGAAGCAAACCATAAAAACAAAAAACGTCTGCTACGTTTAACACGCAACAGACGTTTCTTATGAAATATAGAGTACCCTAAGTCTCTAAACTTGTCAAAAATACCGAAAGGCACGAAGCAAAGGAACTACACCAAAGTATAAGGGTACTTATGGCAAGTTTTACAAGATGTACCAGAGGTAAGCAGCATAAGTAGCTAACATTGCCAAGCCTCCCCAACGCTCCAACGCTTTCGTAGGAATGACGAACAGGAGCAGCATAAAGCTTGCGCCTAAGGCAACCCACATATCAAATTCAAAAGCTTTAGAGAAAGAAACAGGAGTAATCAACGCAGAAGCACCTACAACGAAAAGAATGTTGAAGATGTTACTACCCACAATGTTACCGATGGCGATATCTGCATTACCCTTACGCGCTGCAGCAACGGAGGTAAACAGTTCCGGCAAGGAAGTACCAAGGGCAACGATGGTTAAGCCAATGAAGCGCTCACTCAAGCCAGCGTAATGTGCAATTTCAGTAGCAGCGCCAACAGTTACATTACTGCCAACCATAATCAGCGCCAAGCCTGCCACTGTCCACAGCATAGCCTGTCCCAAAGGATAGCCCACAGTGTCTTCGGTTTCTTCAATGGGATCTGCCTGCTTGGTAATAATATAAAGGTACAGTAGGTACGCACCGAACACCGCCGCCAAAAGTGCGCCATCCACCAAGGCTACAACCCCATCCAAGCCTTGCATGTATAACAACGCAGTTACCGCAATCATAAAAGGAATTTCAATTCTAATGGTAGATTTGGCAACCTTTAATCTGGTAATCGCCGCAGAGATACCTAAAATAATCAAGATATTCAAAATATTACTGCCCACCACGTTACCAATAGTAATGTCCGCACTACCCTTTAATGCGGCAGCCAAGCTTACCGCTGCTTCCGGAGTACTGGTACCCATGGCAACAATAGTCAAGCCAATAACCAGCTGTGGAATCCCAAAACGTGTAGCAATACTTGCAGCACCTTCTACAAACCAGTCAGCACCTTTACCTAACATAAAGAAGCCAACTACCAACAAACCTAATTGCATGATAATATCCATAAATTCCCTCCACCTAAAGTGTTATAAATTCCGTTATACTGCGTCACAGCTTACTTGCTTGCTCAACGTACCACCAGTACGCCATCGCTTCGCAAGTTACGCTGTTCCTTGTCTAAGAAAATTTCTAACACTTTAATATAAAAAATAAAAACGAGACTATGCCATAGACAAAATCTACAACAAAGTCTCGCTAATTACTTACAAAGCCGGATTCTTACGAATCGTATTGACGACTAGGTAAACACAACAGATGTTATGCCAGCTACTCCCTTTATGCTACGAGTTTACTAAAAAATACATTAAAAGTCAATTATTTTAACTATTATTTATGTAAAATCATTCTGCTCGGAAGGTTACCTGCTTAGTTCATAGCGTTAAGCATCTTCTTAACATAGTCTGCAATATTGGGGGCACCTTCCGCACCATGCTTTTCTATAATCTCCGCAATTCTGCAGTCAACGATAATGCCATCCGCAAGGCTGCCCATAGCTTTGCCTTCCGCATATGTACGCACGCGATAACCAACTGCTACAGGAACATCAGTCACCTTGCGTACTGCCTCAACCATTTCTGCAACTCTTGCTTCCACAACATCATCAGCCAGCACGCCGTAATAGGATACTGCGTAAACATAACCCTTGGCTTCTTCCGCAATCATTTTAATTCTGTCTCTGGAATTAGGAGTAATGATAGCAATCAAAGCAATATTGCGCGGTTCGCAATAGGGTAACAGCTCCTGACGTTCTTCATAGGGGATATCAGGAACAAGGATTCCGCTCACGCCACACTCAACGCAGTTTTCAAAAAACTTTTCACAGCCGTAAGTGTAAATAGGATTAGCATAGGTTACGAGTACAACAGGAATTTGAGTTTCCTGACGCAGCTCTTTCAGCATAGCAAAAATTTTATCAGTGGTAGTACCTGCTGCTAAAGCACGACCAGCAGATTTTTGCATTTCTTCTCCTTCGGCAACAGGGTCAGAAAAGGGAATGCCCAGCTCAATGATGCCTGCGCCAGCTTCTTCCATGGCGATAATCAATTCCTTAGTAGCCTCCAGATTAGGGTCACCAGCAGTGATTGAAGGAATCAAAACTTTTTTATTATTAGCAAATGCTTTGGCAATCTTATTCATGTAAGTCAACCCCCATATAACGAGCGATGGCAGCAACGTCCTTGTCGCCACGACCGGAAATATTCACAACAATAATCTTATCTTTATCCAGGGTAGGTGCCAGCTTAATAGCGTGAGCTACGGCGTGAGCACTTTCGATGGCAGGAATAACCCCTTCAATCTTAGAAAGGTAGTTAAAAGCTGCCACTGCTTCATCGTCAGTTACAGCAACATATTCCGCACGACCAATATCATGGAGATAAGCGTGCTCCGGACCAATGCCGGGATAATCCAAACCCGCAGAGATAGAATATACAGGAGCGATTTGTCCGTATTCGTCTTGCAGGAAGTAGGACTTCATACCATGGAAGATGCCCAGGGTTCCGTTGGCAATGGTTGCCGCATTGTCAGGATGGTTAACCCCGCGGCCAGCAGCTTCCACGCCAATAAGACGTACACCTTCATCCTTAATAAAATCATAGAAGGCACCAATGGCATTGGAGCCGCCGCCAACACAAGCCATAACCACATCAGGCAGCCTGCCTTCCTTTTCCATCATTTGCTCGCGGATTTCCTCACTAATAATTTTTTGGAAGTCGCGTACCATTTCCGGATAGGGATGGGGGCCCATTACACTACCCAAAACGTAGTAAGTATCTTCGCAGCGTTCAGTCCATACGCGCAACGCCTCGTTAACTGCGTCCTTCAAAGTCTTGGTACCGCTTTCTACAGCGACAACCTTCGCACCTAAAAGCTCCATTCTAAATACATTCAAGGCTTGGCGCTCGGTATCTTCCTTACCCATATAGACTACACATTCCATTCCCATCAGTGCAGCTGCAGTTGCAGTAGCTACGCCGTGCTGACCTGCACCGGTCTCTGCGATAACGCGTGTCTTGCCCATCTTCTTCGCCAAAAGGGCTTGGCCAAGTACATTGTTAATCTTATGTGCGCCGGTGTGATTCAAATCCTCACGCTTCAAATAAATCTTAGCGCCACCCAAATCCTTGGTCATACGTTCTGCGTAGTACAGCATGGAAGGTCTATTTGCGTAATCGCGATACAAAGCCTTCAACTCTTCCTTAAATTGGGGGTCGTTCTTATAATGCTCGTAGGCTTCCTGTAATTCCAGTACCGCGTTCATCAAAGTTTCGGGGATGTACTGTCCACCATGAATACCATATCTACCTTTAGTCATCTTTCTTCGCTCCTTACATCAGCTAATTTTGTGCTGTTGGTGTGGTGCTTGCATATAAAAAGCCTGCCCCTGATTGCTCAAGGACAGGCTATAAATTCATTTACCTGCGGTACCACCTTGTTTCACTGCCAAGCAGTGCACTTTCGCAGAGTGCCAACACACCCCTCGCTCTTAACGCAAGCGTTACGTTACAGAATACTCTGTGTCCAAGCACATTTCCTTGTACCCTCAACGGTCCATTTATCGAACTGCATCTCTATCCGGCTCCCAGCACCCCGAACTCTCTGTAAGCGCATCTTTCGACTTGATCTCCGTCTCAACGGTTTGTGGTTAATATTAAACTAACGTTAGTGTACCACCGTCTACCATTTACGTCAACAAATTTTTACGCAAAGAGCCTTCCCTCACAAAAGCAAGACCTTTCTGTAAACCAGTTAACACTATTTCCTAGAACACTTCCGGATACGCTTTTTGCGCCAGCTCTTCTGCCGCCTTATAGGTATATTGGGAAGTACTCATCAAATAATTATCCCTAACCTGTACCACCCTGCCGTTTTTGATAGCCTTTACATTGGCATATACAGGATTGTATAAGATTCTTTGCAGGAATTTATTATTATCATCACTCTGGCTATTATAATCCCAGGTAGAGATAATGATCATATCCGGATTAAGCTCCAGCATCTTTTCTTCGGAGAGAGTTCCGTTCTGAGGAATGTCAATCCCTTCGAGGGCATTATGAATACCACTGTAATAGCAAAGGTCACTAAAGGTTCCCCGCATACCCATGGGTCCCATAAAGGACAAGCACAAAACTTTCAGACGCTCCTTCTCAGGAACCTTGGCAATTACCTGCTCACGAATCTGCTCCATATCAGCCTGCAGCTTGGCAACCATAGCTTCGCCTGCTTCCTTATCGCCCACAGCCTCGCCAATATCAATAATAAACTTAAAGATATCCTGCATATTGTCAGGAGTGGAGCAGACATACACCCTCACTCCACCGGCACGCAGAGCGTTGATTACGGGAGCAGCGTAGTCCGGAATAATTACCAAATCCGGCTGCATAGCAATAACCATCTCGATATTAGAGCCATGAACCCGGTTCTTAACCAGCTTTACCTTGTCCCCTGCACTGCAAATGCTAGGGTCATCCGCCATATAGGTAAGGGCAGCAATACGCTTGCTATCTATCAAATCCAGCAGAATCTCATCAACAGAAACATTCATGCTGATAATTCGCTGAGGCTTTTCATAAAAAGAAAGCTTCTGCCCTGTGGAATCTGTAACGCTGTAAATAATCTCGCCCCCATGCTTATGCTCCGGTTTAATTCCACCGCAACCGCACAGGCAAATTGCCAATATCACTAGGCACACAGCAAGTATTTTTCTGTACATACTGCTCACCTGCAATTTTCCAACTGAATGGTAAGCTTATTGCGCAAATCATCCATATTATCGTAGGTAAATTCATGTACTACATATTCAGGATTGATACACTGCAAAATTTTGCGGGCAGCTTCCGTCTCGAAAGGCTTGTGGGTATCAATAGCAGCAACATGTTGCCAAATCATAGCGCTGTCCAAATTGGCAGGAACACGTCTATCAAAAATACGTTGATACTGACCGGACAAGGAACAGCTTAAATGAACACCCTTTACCAGCTCTGCACAGCTACCCAGCTTCTCGTACACACGACAAACATAATCAGCAGCCTCTTCCTCAGTTTTAAGACGGTTGTTAGTATTCATCAAGTGACCAGTATCCAGCATAATGCCTACATTCTTACGCTCAATGCGCTCAAAGAAATACTTTACATTGCGCGGGTCAGTAAGGCGTAAGCCAGGCCACCACAAATTTTCGAACAGCACAGTTACGTTTTCAGGAATCTCATCTGCAACACTGTTAAACACATCAGCACAAGCAGTTAGCACTTCCCTATCACTGTAGTTAAATTCCCAAGTGAAAATCTCCTCATTATTAGCTTCGGCAACGTGCCATACCATATACTCAGGAGCTTCCGTCAAGGCAGCGCCAATGTTTCTTCTAATTACGGAGAGCCATTCCTCGCGGCTCAAAGCATCACGAAAATATTGGTTACGCTCAATTACGTTACGGAACTGCTGCTTCAAACGCTTTGCCTTTTTCAGCCAGAAATCCATCCAATAAGGCCAGTAGTTTAAATGCACGCCTGTGGTTAAATCCTTATAAGATTTCCCCGGTCGCTCCATAGTATAAATAAATTGCTCAATGCCATCCAGGTCAAACTCTTTGGTAAAATCTCGCAGAGTAGTTCCCTTGGCAATCATATCATTTTCGTACCAATCAATAGTGCAGTAATTAAATAAATGCTTCGTCATAGCATCCTTCTCCTATGCATAAATTACTAATTATAATTATAGCACATTTCCTGACACAAGCGAAGAGTAAAGAAGCAAAAGACCCTGCCCACTTTTCAGTGAGCAGGGTTTGAGTTTTTAATTAGAAGCTGTAGCGTACGCCCAAGTTCCATTGCCAGTTGGTGTCTACTTCGCCACCAAAAGTTTTCTCTACATCAGCATAGATATAGGTTGCTTTGGACAGGTTAATGTTAGCGCCTACGCCAACTTCCCACCAGCCGCCACCAAGGTCGTATGCAAATTCTCTAGTTGCACCATTGGTGAATGCCATATTAGTTTCGCCTTCAAAGTCATAGAGGTAAGAAGCACGAGCGTAAACATTACCTTTGCTAATGTCTTTACCCAAGCTAAAGCCTACACGACCAACCAAGGATTCCATAGCATCTTGGCTCACAGTCTTTTGACCAAGTTTATATTCTGCGCTCTTAACTTTACCATAGGTCAATTCTACTTGAGGTTCAATCCATAAACCATTGCCTTGTTGGAAGCGTTTGCCATATTCAGCACTTACGCTATAACCATTGGTGCTGTAATCACCTTCGTCACCATCAACAGTAAGGTCATGTTCAAGGCGAGAGTATTTAGCAATTAAATCGATAAAGCTACCATCATCATTCAATTTGCTGCCATATACGGACAAACCTTTATGAGTATTTTCCCCACTGCCTTTACCAAAGTTGCTTTCGCCATCAGTATAGCTCAGTGCAACACCAACAGTCCAAGAGGGGTCAACGCTAAGTTTTTCGTCATAACCTAATTGATATTGGGTATATTCGTATTCAGCGTTTTTGAATTCATCTTCTCCGCCAACCATACGAGCCCAAACGCCATGTTCACCATTAGCGTTGCGCAGTTCACCCATACGTTTATTCATATCGTTAGTTTCTGCACGCCAAGCCATCAATGCAATGTTAGCATTATGAGTTACGCCAGCGTTGCCTTCGTGCGGAGCTTCTTTAACAGAACCTTCTTTAACGTTACCATTAGCAGCCAATTCAAAGGTAACTTCGCCAACAACTTCACCTGCATTCATTTTGCCTTTAACTTTAGTGTAGTCAACATTTTCGTTGACGTTAGTAAGAGTAATCTTGTTTCTGAAAGCTTCTGCATCACCGTCCAAAGCATCAGTTGCAGTACCATCAGCAATCATAGAAACTTTAACCTTATCGGTACCACCAGTTTTCAGATTTGCAATTTTGGTTTCGCCTTCCCCAGCAGTAGACAGGATTACAGAACCTTCAGGAATATCTACGGTTTCAGCAGTTACGTTGGTAAGAGTAAGGGTGGTGTTGACGATAGCGTTAGCATTTTGAGAATATACCCAAGGTGTATTATTTCCGTTAGGTTGTTTAATAAAAGCGGCAGTACCATAAACATCGCCAACAGTTGCATCAGTAATATTAATTGTTGCCTTATCAACAGTAGCAATAGTAGCGAGTTTACCATCTCCAAATCTTTCGTAAGTTACATTACCTGTCATACCACCAGCATAAATATCACAATTAATATTTAGGTCAGTACCAGCACTTCCGTTAATGTTCAATGTAGCATCATTTACTTTAGAAGTAGCATACCAACCATAAGCAAAACCACCAGCTATGATAGCATGATTAAAAGTACCACCATTGATAGTAGTTTCAACATTCGTCACGCTTGTATTTAAACCAAGCCTATCGCACGGTCCATTTAATATATCACCAGTAGTACCATAATATTGAATAGCACTACTACCACCAACAATAGCAGCATTAAAAGTACCATTATTAATAGTAGTATTTACCGTATCAATTGATGAAGATGCCCCCATATTCCAATAATCAGTTTCGTCATCTCCATCTTTCAGTAAATCCCCACCAGTAACTAATAATTCAGGACAGTTACCTTCAACACTTGGTGCACCAAAAGTGCCACTATTAATAATCAACGTTGAAGATTCTGCTCCTTTATGTTCCAATTTCCAATTATCGGAACCACCTGTACCACCCGCAACTTGTTTGACAGTTGCATTTTCAATCAATACTTTTGTAGACTGAACATTAATATATTTATCAACTTTTGAAGCACTGTTATAATCCGTAACATAACATCCGCCAATTACTAAATCCCAAGTACCACCACTAACAGTAATGTTACTATTTAATCCTTCTGAAATGGTATCTACTGAAGAAATATCACGCCAACCACCAACTACATTTTCTTTTACAATTGTACCATCATTATAGCTTTGATTAAGCTTTTCATTTCCATTTATCTCTGTAGCAACACCTTCAGATTGAATGTACCCCCTATAAGATGTTTTTGCCCAATTTGGAGCCTCTGCATGATAACTGTTTGCAAACGCACTCCCAGTAATAACAAACGCCATTAAAGCGCCAAGTGCCAAGCTTCTTTTCAAAATTTTCTTAGACATAAATCAATACGCCTACCTTTCTTTTCATCATAGTAAATTTGATAAACAAAATATTTATTACAAAGCTTCTGCATATGAGAAGCAATATAACCTTAATTACAAATCCCCCTTCTCTTTCAGGGATGCCTTACTTACGAACAAAATTTACTTGCTTTCATAGCAACGATTAGCAAAAAGCAGCGACATAAATTCAAGAAAATATCGCGAAGCTCCGCATCCTGAGCAGTACTTTCTAAAAGCTTGTATAACCTGCGAAGCGAATATGCGGACAGCGATATTTTTATACTAAAAGGAGCGTTAAGCTGACTTTAAAACTCCACTAACAACCGAAGCTTTTTGCTTGTTGCGGAAAAGCAGTAAATTTTGAATCATAACCCTTTCACATCCACTGCTTTAAGCAGTCTTAAAATTTGCACCGCTTCTTCCAAATCAATAGTATGCTTAGCAGTACCCTCTCCTTTATCTTTAGAAGCTACTTCCTTTCCACCATCAAAGTCTGCAAAGAAATCTGCCATTCTACAGCCAAGTATCTCGCTCATTTTGAAAAGGTTTTGCGTGGTGATAGCAGTCCTGCCAGCTTCCATATTGCTCAAGTTGGTTTGTGAAAGTCCAATCAGTTCAGCCATCCTGGTTTGAGAAATCCCTTTATCCATTCGCAGGAACTTTACCCTGCGCCCTAGCAATTTAAACTTTTCTTCCATAACAAGACACCTCTCAAAACTATTAGTCAAGAAACTTACCCTTGCTGATTTGCAATAACATCGCAGACCGAACCATAAAGTGTACCTTTAGGCACACCTATTTTTACTTATAAGATATTTGTTTCGAGAAAAAATATTTTGACAAAACTGTTAAAATATGTGCTATAATAATTTCACAGGGAGTGTACCTAAAAGTACACCTTTTGGTACACCCTAAATAATTCAGGACATAAAAAAATCCCCGTCATTCTTTTCAGAATAACGGGGATTAAATTTTTATTAGAGTCTATCTGCTTAACCCAACCAGGAGCGTACGCCGCTACGTTTAGGAGCAACTTCCTTGTTTACGTCAACTTGCTCAGGCGCATACATCAGCAAATCATCAGTCACTTTAGAAACAGAAGCACCAATAATGTAGCTCACACCATTGAGGTAATCAAAGATACGATTTTTCAAAGCAGCATCAACAGCATCAAAGCTAACCATGATTGCACTACCATTCATCAGCGCATCAGCATATTCACGCACATCACTAAAAGCTACCGGAGTGCGCACCAAAATATTCAGATGACCGGATTTTACCAGACGAGGAGCCTCATAGCTTCTTTCTTCTTGTTCTTCTGCCATAAAAAACTTCATAGCTGTATTCTTTAAGCCCATAACCTTTGCCTCCAAACTATTCCAAAGTGAACTTAATTTTAAAATCAATAGTTAAGGGTGTATATTCTTCGCCAATTTGAAAAATTCCTGCTACTATTGAAAAAATATTTGTAAATTATTGGTTCTTCATACGACCGCGGATACGACCACGTTCGATACGGTCAAGAACTTTTTTACGCATACGAATGCTTTTGGGAGTAACTTCTACCAATTCGTCATCGTTGATGTGCTCCAAAGCTTGTTCCAAAGAGAAAGTTTTGGGCGGAATCAGACGGATTGCGTCGTCACTGCCGGAAGCACGCATGTTGCTGACATGTTTCTTTTTGCAGGGGTTAACGTCCATATCGTCTTCGCGACTGTTTTCGCCAATGATTTGACCTTCATAAACATTTTCTGCAGGGATGATGAACATAGTGCCACGTTCTTGAGCGTTGCCAATACCGTAGGAAGTGGTCTCGCCATTTTCAAAGGCAACCAAGCTGCCGCGGGTACGACCGGGGATATCGCCCTTGTATTCTTCGTAGCCTGCAAATACATGGTTCATAATACCGTTACCTTTAGTATCGGTAAGGAATTGGTTACGGAAACCAATCAAGCCACGAGCAGGAACCTTGAATTCCATACGCAGGTAGCCAGCCATTTCGTGCATATTGGTCAGCTCTGCCTTTCTCAGACCCAAGCCTTCCATTACTGCGCCCATGTAATCTTGGGGAACGTCAATGGTCAGTGCTTCCATGGGCTCCAGCAAAGTGCCATTTTCGTCGTAATGCATAATTACTTTCGGTTTGCCTACTTGCAATTCGTAGCCTTCACGACGCATGGTTTCAATCAAAATGGACAAGTGCAGCTCGCCACGACCGGAAACTTTGAAAGCGTCAGGGCTTTCAGTTTCTTCTATACGCATGGATACGTTAGTTTCAATTTCTTTGAACAAGCGGTCACGCAGGTGACGGCTGGTTACATACTCACCTTCTTTACCAGCGAAGGGACTGTTATTTACAGAGAAAATCATGGACAAGGTAGGCTCATCAATCTTGAGACCTTTCAGCGGTTCCGGATTTTCATAGTCAGCAATGGTTTCGCCAATGTTAGCATCAGCCAAGCCAATAAGCGCAACAATATCGCCTGCGCCAACTTCGTCAACCTCTACACGTTTCAAACCTTGATAGGTGTACAAGCGGCCAATCTTAGCTTTACGGCTAACTTCTTCGTCGCAGATGGTAATGTTTTCGCCATTGTGAATGGTGCCACGCACAACGCGACCAACTACGATGCGGCCAACATAGGAATCCCAGTCCAAGGTGTTAACCAGCATTTGCAAGGGAGCTTCTACATCAACATCAGGAGCAGGGATGTTTTCCATAATTACTTTAAAGAGAGGTTCCAGGTTGTCACTTTCTTCATCCATAGAAAGCTTAGCAATACCGTTACGGGCAGAGGCAAGTACAACGGGGAACTCCAATTGGTCTTCGTCAGCGTCCAGCTCAATGAACAGATCCAGAACTTCGTCGATAACTTCGTTTACACGTTGGTCAGGACGGTCAATCTTATTGATAACAACAATGGGTTTCAAATGTTGTTCCAATGCTTTACGCAATACATATTTAGTTTGGGGCATAGGGCCTTCGTAGGAGTCTACCAAAAGCAATACACCGTCAACCATGGTCAATACACGTTCTACTTCGCCACCAAAGTCAGCATGGCCCGGAGTATCAAGGATGTTGATTTTGGTATTGCCATGCATAACGGAAGTGTTCTTGGACAAAATGGTAATACCACGTTCACGCTCCAAGTCGTTGGAGTCCATTACGCGGTCTTCTACATGCTCATTGCTACGGAAGATGCCGCTTTGTTTAAGCATTGCATCTACCAAAGTTGTTTTGCCGTGGTCAACGTGAGCAATAATCGCGATGTTACGCAAATCGTTTCTAATCATTAATATATTTCTCCCCTTCGAAAAACTAAAATGCCTATGGCATAACTATCAACTAAATATAAAGAAGGCTGCTTGTCAAGAGCAGCCTTCTAAAAACTACTAAATAATTATATGCCTTTTAAAAACCTGTGTCAACAATTTTGCCCATTTATTTAACAATAGTAGGCAGCCAAGTTGCGATTTCCGGGAACAGGCACAGGATGAAGATTAACAAGAACATTGCTGCACCAAAGGGGATAACGCCTTTGACGATATCGGTCATCTTGCTATCCGGGCTGATACCCTGCAATACAAAGAGGTTCATACCAACCGGCGGAGTGATGAGTGCCAATTCCAGGTTCAAGAGCATTACTACGTTGAACCAGATGGGGTCGAAGCCCAAGCTCATAATCAAGGGGAATAAAATCGGCAGGGTGATGAAGATAATGGAAACGGATTCCAAAATGCAGCCCAAGAAGAGTAACAGGCAGTTAATTGCCAAGAATACAAACCAGCGGTTAGTATCCAAGCCTGCAACGTAATTGGTCAGCGCTTGGGGAGCATCCAAAATGGTCAGTACAAAACCGAACAGGCTGGCACCAATCATGATGGCGAAAATCATACAAGTAGTTTTAATGGTATCGTTCAATATACTGGGTAAATCTTTAAAGCCCAAAGTGCGGTAAATGCAGAAGGTAATAATCAAGCTGTAAATAGTGCCGATACCAGCTGCTTCTGTCGGGGTGAAGATACCGGTGTAGATACCACCAACTACGATTACGGGAAGCATCAAGCCCCAGAAGGATTTTTTCAGAGCGCCAATGCGTTCATCCCAAGTAGCTGCTTCTTCACGCGGCAGATTACGAGAGCTGTACACTACGATGGTAGTAAACATCAAGGTCATAATAACGCCGGGGATAACGCCGGACATAAACAGCTTACCGATGGATTCGTCAGTAATCGCACCATAGAGAATCATAGGGATGGAGGGCGGTATCAAAATACCCAGGGTACCGCCTGCCGCTACCGTACCTAAAACCAGGGAACGATTGTAACCGCGGGACAACATTTCCGGAATAGCAATTGCACCGATGGTAACAGCGCAAGCTACGGAAGAACCGGTGATAGCAGCGAATACTGCGCAAGCCATAACGGTTGCAATACCCAAGCCGCCGGGCAGATGACGGAGCCATTTGTTAGCCAGTTCAAAAAGGTCGTTACCAACTTTACCGGTCAGCAAGATTTGGCTCATCAGGATGTACATAGGAACTGCGGTCAATACAAAATCATCCAAGGATTTGTAACCGATAATGGGGAGCTGCGCCAAAGCACCGTCGCCACCCATAAAGAGAATCATACCGGCAACGCCACCCAAGCCTAAGGAGAAAGCTACAGGCAGACCGGAAGCCAAAAGGATTAAGAGTAAGAGGGTAAAGCCAACAATCATTTTTCTACCTCCTCACCAAAATCATCTTTCATAATCTTATTAATATCAATCAACAGGGTACGGATAATTTGCAGTACCAGTACGGCCATACCAATGGGCATAGAAATTTGGGGAATCCACAAGGGAGTACCCAAGGTGGTAGGAGCACAGTTATTGTACTCCAAAGAGCGCATGGTCATTTCCCACGCTTCCACACTAAAGATGAAGCTATAGAAAATACCTGCCAGACAAGTTAAAACTTCAACGTAACAACGAGTCTTAGGAGAGAAATTGGTCATAACCAATTCTACTTGGATATGCTTTTTGCCGGCATAGGTAACGCCCATGCCTAAAAAACCTGCGATAACAACACAATAGGTGGAAATTTCCATTACCCATTCAGTCGGTGTATGGAAGGTGCGGCAAATAACTTCAAATACAATGGCAAAAGCAGTGTAAAGAATCAAAGCGCCGGCGATGACACCAACCACTCTTGTTATGGCATTTACAAATTTATCATATGATTTAATGAAACTTTCCACGATAACACTCTCATTTCTTCGAAGAGAGTCGCCGTAAAAGGCGACTCATAAATTATTATTTAGTGCAGATATCAATCAGTTCTTGACCAACTTTGCCGTTTTCTGTAATGAAAATATCCCAAACCGGTTTGGTAACGTCGCGCCAAGCTTGCAGTTCGTTTTCAGGAACTACGTAAACTTCCATGCCTTTTGCTTTCAAATCTTCCAATGCTTTCAGGTCTTCTGCTTTAGCATTTGCACGAATCATATCACGAACTTCCAGGGAAGCAGCGTCAAGAGCTTTCTTTTGGCTGTCATTCAGTTTGTTGTAGGATTTATCGTTAATAGCAACGATAAATTCCGGAGAAGCATGGTTGGTAACGGTCAGGTATTTGTGTACTTCATACATTTTGCGGTCACGCATTGCGGTAGTACCGGAGGTTTGACCGTCGATGGTACCACGTTGAATGCCCATGTAAACTTCACTGGAACCCATGGTTACGGAAGAAGCACCCATAGCTTTGATGGTTTCTGCGGAGTATTTGCTGTAGCCACGAATCTTCAGGTCCGCAAAATCAGCAGGAGATTTTATCGGGCGTTTGTTGTTGCCAAATTGTACAAAGCCATAGTCTGCCCAAATCAAAGGACGAACGCCTTTTTTCAAGAGCTCGCCACCAAGCTTTTCACCCAAGCCGCTGTCGATAGCTTTATCAACTTGTTCATAGCCGGGGAAAATAAAGGGAACGTCAAAAATATCCATTGCCGGAATGATGGAAGCCCAACGACCTACGGTGTTCAAGCCCATATCAATACCACCGGACATAATAGCATCATTCATGTTTTTATCATTATAGAGCTGGCCTGCAGGATAAATTTGGATAGTAACGGAACCACCGGATTTTTCAGCAGTTTTTGCCTTCAAGGTATCCATTGCTTTTACCAGCGGATGGCTGGAAGGAAGTGCAGTTGCCATTTTTAAAGTAACCTTTTGATCAGCCTTTTTATCTCCGCCACCGCAACCTGCTACGGTCAAAGCCATTGCTGCTGCCAACGCTGCTACTGCAAATTTTTTAGTCCATTTCATAATTCAACATCCTTTCCTTAAAGCCTTAGCTTTTCTTAACGTTTTATATTTTATTTATATTTTTTATCCAGCTCGTTGTAATCATTCAAGCCGATAAAATTATTAAACTGAGTAAAATCTAACATCTTATCCCTACAGCTGGCAGTAGAGCCTTCGTCTCGCAAGGTACGAAGCACATCAGTAAATGCTTTGGTCACTGTATAAACGGAAGTACAGGGATAAAAGACGATGTCGTAACCAAGGTTTTCCAAATCCTTGGCGTTGAGATAAGGTGTTCTGCCGCCCTCAATCATGTTGGCGATGAGGATCACCCCCGGAAACTGCTTGCGGATTTCTTCCAGCTCCCATTCGTTTTGGGGAGCTTCGATGAACAAGGCTTCTGCCCCACTCGCCAGGTAGAGCTTGCCACGTTCGATAGCAGCATCTAAACCTAGGACTGCTCTTGAGTCCGTCCTCGCAATGATGATGGTGTCAGTATCAGTTCTCG
>JAFTMR010000085.1 GCA_017452325.1 Phascolarctobacterium sp.
AAAAGTATATTATAAAGGAGAGTTTCATCATGGAAAAAGAAAAACAGTTCCTACTTTGGTTTGAACAACTGGAAAGAGAAGACGTTGCTATTGTTGGCGGCAAGTCTTCTTCTTTGGGCGAGATGACCGCTAAGGTTGACGTTCCTGTTCCTTATGGTTTTGCTACCACCGCTTACGCTTACAGATACTTTTTTGAAAAGAGCGGTTTGGACAATGAAGTACGCGAACTGGTTGGCGAGCTGACCGACGTTGAAAACAGTGCGCTGCTGCGTGACGTTTGCGCGCGTATCCGCCAAGCTATCCTTGATAAAGAAATGCCCCAAGATTTGCAAGAGGCTATTGCAGCAGCTTACGAAGAGCTTGGACAAAAAATGAATATTGAGCAACCCTATGTTGCAGTTCGTAGCTCTGCAACTGCAGAGGACTTGCCGGACGCAAGCTTTGCCGGACAGCAAGATACCTACCTGAACGTGCAAGGTGCGGAAACTATTATCGCTAAGGTTAAGGAATGTTATGCTTCCTGCTTTACCGACCGCGCTGTTTACTATCGTGAAAAACAAGGCTTCGACCATTTGGACGTTGCTTTGAGTGCAGCAGTACAAATGATGGTATTCTCTAAAGCTGCAGGCGTTATGTTCACTGTTAACGTAGCAACCGGCGACGACCAGAATATTTTAATGGAAGCTGCTTGGGGCTTGGGCGAATATGTTGTTCAAGGCACTGTAACTCCTGACAATTACACTGTTTGCAAAAAAACTCACCAGATTATTGAGAAAAACGTAAATGGTCAAGATGTTAAACTAGTTCGTAAGGCTGGCGGCGACTGCGAAGAGCAGATGGTACCCCTTGATGAACAGAACATGCAGAAGCTGACTGATGCACAAATCGTTGAATTGGCTGGCTATGCTAAAAAGATTGAAGAACACTATGGCTGCTACATGGATATGGAATGGGGCGTAGATGAACGCGATGGTAAATTGTGGATTCTGCAAGCTCGTCCTGAAACCGTATGGAGCCGTCGTAATAAAGAAAATGGTGCACCGAAAGAGGAGAAGAAGGCTGTGACTACTGACCGCAAAGTTATCGTAAAAGGCTTGCCCGCATCTCCGGGTCAAGTTTCCGGCAAAGTACATGTTATTTTGGATCCGTCCCGTATTGACGAATTTAAAGAAGGCGAAATCCTTGTAACAGAAATGACTGCTCCTGACTGGGTACCGGCAATGAAGAAAGCAAAAGCTATTGTTACTGATAGCGGCGGTATGACCTGCCACGCTTCCATCGTTAGCCGCGAATTGGGTATTCCCTGTATCGTTGGCACTAAGAGCCGCGGTGAAGCTGCTACCACTACCATCCCTGACGGTATTGACGTAACCATCGACGCTACCCATGGCGTAGTATATGAAGGAATTATTGAAGAACCTAAAAAAGAACAAGCAGTTCAACAAGCAGCTGTTGTAGCTGAGTACTTCCCGCCCACCGGCACCAAAGTTTATATGAATCTTGGTGACCCGGAACTGGCAGAAAAATACTCCACTTTGCCTTGTGATGGCATTGGCTTGATGCGTGAGGAATTTATCTGGACTACCTATATCCATGAACATCCGCTGCATTTGATTAAGATTGGTCAACCGGAAAAGGTTGTAGACCAATTGGCAGAAGGTATCCGTCAAGTTTGCCAAGCTATGGCTCCGAGACCGGTAACCCTGCGTTTCAGCGACTTCAAATCCAGCGAATATCGTGACCTTAAAGGCGGCGACGAGTTCGAACCCTATGAACCTTCCGCACTCCTTGGCTGGCGCGGTGCTTCCCGTTACTATGACCCCAAATACATCGACGCTTTCAAACTGGAATGTTTGGCAGTTCGTAAGGTTCGCGAAGAATTTGGTCTGAAGAATCTGCACGTAATGATTCCTTTCTGCCGCAACGTAGAAGAGTGCGAAAAAGTAGTTAACATTATGGCAGGTTGTGGCCTGGCTCGTGGTAAAGACTTCAAAGTTTGGTTGATGGCAGAAATCCCTGCAAACATCATTCTTGCTGACCAATTCAATAAATATGTTGATGGTTATTCCATCGGCTCCAATGACTTGACCATGCTGGTATTGGGTTGCGATCGTGATAACGATACTGTATCCCACATCTATGATGAACGCAATTTGGCTGTTAAACGTGCAATCCGTCATCTCATTGACGTTGCTCATAAGGATGGCAAAACCGTTTCCATCTGTGGTCAAGCACCCAGCGTATATCCTGAATTCTGCGAATTCCTCATTAAGAGCGGTATTGACAGCATTTCCGTTAACCCGGACACTGTTAAATTCACCAAGAAACTGGTTGCTCAAGTTGAACAACGCGTAATGCTTGACGCTCTTACCGGTCGTGGTCGCGCAGAGGTTGAGGATTTAACCTGGTAAGCTACAATTAAATAATTTTCGTTCAAGAGCTTAAAGGCTCCTGTATTGCAGTACCAACGCAGTACGGGAGCCTTAATTTTTTAGGAGGTGAAGCCTATTTATTACATATTATTAGCAGTTTTTACAGGGGGGCTTTGTACTCACATCTATACTGATTTCAAAGAGCAGCTTCTTTACGACAAGGTATCCTCAGTTTTAATGGCAGCAGGAATAATTTATGCTTATTATTTTGGCGATTTGTGGCAGGCGGTTTATGGAGCTATGGTGAGCGTTGGGATTATGCTTGTTATTTATTGGTTAAGTAGGGGTGGTATGGGATTTGGTGATGTTAAGCTTGCCTTTGTTTTGGGAGTATGGTTGGGTTTGGAACAGAGTCTTGCATGCTTGTTGATTGCCTTTGTTGTAGGAGGCGTAGTTGGTGTTATGCTTTTGCTTACCGGAATAAAATCTCGTAAAGACGCAATTCCTTTTGGTCCCTATTTATGTGTAAGCGGTTGGGTATGTTTGTTTTACGGTACAGAAATCTTGAATTTATATTGGCAGTTATGGCAGTAAAAATTTTAGAAGAAAAGAGTGAGTTTCATGAAAAAGTTTGTAAGTAGCTGGTTACAGGTTGCTCCTGAGAAGTGTTGGGAAGCAGTTTTGGAGGAAAGACAGGTCTTTGTATGCTTCTTAAACTTACCAATGATGTCAGCCAAGGAGATTATGGAGGCTGTGCGTTGGGAATTGCCCTTGCATATTCCTTTTGAAGAAGAAGGATGCGGTTATGCCTATAAGGTTTTGGATAAAAGGGATGGCATACAGCAGGTACAAGTATTTGCCGTTAGTAAGGAAGTAGTAGGGCAATATGATGATGCGGCTAAGGAGAAGGGAATGGTATTAACTGCGCTTAGGATTGCAGGAGAGGATAAAGACTTAAATTTATTGCCCGACGAGAAGAAACGCCTACGCGTATCGCTGACAAAGCTGTATCATTGTGGGATGGTGCTAATGGTTGTTTTGGGTGTAGTGCTGTTAAGCGGTGCTTGGTGTTATAGGGAAGCACAGCTTGGTAAATTAACAGAGGCAGAAGCAAAACTACAAAGCTTAAAACCTTGGCAGCAGTATTATGATGAAGAGAAGAAAAGGCAGGAGCAGATTGCAGAATTAACAACCTCACTCCAGAAACTGGAGCAGGAACGCATTGTTTGGAGTGAGGCTCTAGAAGCTTTGGGAAATAGCATGCCTGATAAATGCTGGCTGACACAAGTTAAGCAAAAGGAAGCAAGTCAAATTATAGAAGTGCAAGGAAAGGCCAGTAGTATGACACAGGTTAAGAAGCTTTTAGAAAAATTACACGCAAGTAAGAAATTTAAAACAATAAATCTGATGGAGACTGGTGAAGCTAAGGGTGCTTTACTGAGTTATAAGCTGTTACTTCAAGAAGGGGGGACGAAAAGATGAAAAAATTAGGAGTATTAGAATTTTTGCGAGGCTTGAATGAGGAGCAGCGTAGCTTACTTGGCTTTGGAAGTGTTTTGGTTTTACTCTTGGCACTGATGTTTTTTGTCTTTATTCCCCTCGTTGAAGAAGCTTTGTTGGTTAGGGACCGGGTAGTAAATTTGTCTGATAGGCTCGAAGCTTACGAAGAGCTTGCACACCGGGAGTATTATGCCCAGTTTGCGCAGGAACAAAAAATAAAATTGGCAACATTAGAAAAACGCTTACCCAAGAATTTGCGACAGTCAGATTTAATGGAAGAGCTTTATGCTGCGGCGGATGGATGTGGTGTAAAGCTTACAGCAATGAAGTCTAGACGCAAGGAAAGTAGCCAAAAGCAAGAGCTACCTTTGGAAATAGAATGTAGGGGTAGCTATGAAGAAGTTTTAAAATTTTTAAGTTATGTAGAGAAAGGAGGAGGCTTTAAAAAAATAAGGGAGTTCACTGCTCGGGGCGACGAGGATAATGGAAGTTTAGCTGTTTCCATGGTGCTTTGTGCTTACAAAAATTAAATAATGTCCAAATTATGTTTTTTCTATGTTTTTTGTGTCACAATTTAACCTTTGTGCTATAATCATTCTATGATTATTTAAAATTGGGGGAAGTGTAATGAATTTTCAAGACCGCCGCGTAAAAATTTTAGTAGGATTGTGCGTACTGCTTGTTATAGTGGTTGCCTATCGTATTTTTGATAATATCCAAAAAAATAAGGAGCGTGCTGCCAGAATAAATAAGGTTAGGGAAGTTGCAGTAGAGACTGCTTTACCTCAGCGCGTTACTATTTTGCCGGAACTTGTTTTTTCAGGCAGTCTTGACCCTGAATGGCAAGCAGAGGTTGCACCCAAAATTGATGGACGTGTGGAAAAGGTTTTTGTTAAAGAAGGCGACAAGGTAACCAAGGGGCAGGTATTGGCTGTTCTTGAACAGGAAGATACTGATGCAGAAGTGTTGAAAGCTCGAGGTGAATACATCGAAGCTAAGACTAATCTGCGTAAAGCAACTCGTGATTTGGAACGTTACGAAAAACTTTTCCAAGCAGGCGCTGTTTCCGAGCAGACTGTTGATGATTACCGCTTCGCTCGTGAAAATGCGGAAGCACAACTGGATGCTGCACTGGGTAACTTGCGTGGCAAGGAATCTTCTTTAGGCGGCACCAACATCGTGGCTCCTGCTGATGGCATCGTGGCTAAGCGTTACTTCCAAGAAGGCTACTACGCTAAAGCAGGCGTTGCTCTCTTTGCTATTGCGGATATCAGCACTTTGAAAACTGTTATCAATATTCCCGAGGGCAATATCGCCGGTGTTGCTGTTGGTAACGAAGCACGCATCGTTCTGCCGGCTTTTGAAAATCGTGAAATTATTGGCAAAATTACCAGTATTGCTCCCGTTGCTGATTTGCCTGCTCATACTTTCTCCACTGAAATCAGCGTGGAAAATCCGGAAGGCTTGCGTGCAGGGATCTTTGCTACCGTTAGATTGGTTGGCGAACCTCGCGCGGATGTGCTGACCATTCCCATGCACTCCATCGTTATGCGTGATGACCAAAAAACCGTTTACGTTGTTGACGAAGAAAATAAAGTTAACCGTCGCGTTCTGACGATTGGTTATTCTAATGAAGAATATGCAGAAGTTGTTAGTGGCTTGAATGATAATGAGGTTATCGTAACCAGAGGTCAAAATAAACTGCGTGAAGGCAGCAAAATTAGATTAGATAAGGCAGGAAAATAAACATGATTGGTACATTCATACGTAGACCCGTATTTACTACCATGTTTGTTTTGATGCTGGTAGTATTCGGTATCCGTTGCTATCCTAATATTGGCGTAGACTTGACGCCTGATGTAGACTTGCCCTTGGTAAGTGTGCGTGTTACCTATGATGGTGCTTCCCCTCAAGAAATGGAAACACTTATCACCAAGCCTATCGAAAATAGTGTCAGCCAAGTTGCTGGTATTAAAACACTTTCTTCCACTGTACTCGAAGGCTACAGCGAAACTGTACTGGAATTTGACTTTGGTGTTGACCCCCAAGATATGTCCTCCGAAGTTCGTGAAAAGGTTGCCCGCGTGCGCCGCCGTCTGCCTGACGATATTGACGAGCCCGTAGTACAAGCGGTAGACTTGGCATCTCGTCCGATTTTGATGTACACCTTCTCCTCTGAATCTCGTAGCCGTAGTGAAATCCGTCGTTTTGTCGAAGATAACTTGGTTGACGAGCTGTGTATGGTTGAAGGTGTTTCTGAAGTAAATGCTTATGGTGCAAGTACTCGTGCTATTCGCTTGGTTGCTAAGCCGGAAAAATTAGCGGAATATAATATCGCCTTCCAAACTGTTTTCGATAAAATCAATGACGGCAACTACAATACTCCCGGTGGTAAGGTAAAGAACAGTGATATGGAAATTACCGTTCGTACCATTGGTAAATATGAAAGCGTTGATGATGTTAAGAAAATAGTTGTTGCCAATAATAATGGTAAACCTGTCTACATAACTGACGTTGTCGATGTCATTGACGATTGGGCTGACGAAGACACCTTTGGTAGTGCCAATGGCAAACCTTCCGTATTGGTTTTCGTACGCAAACAATCCAAGACTAATACCGTTGACGTTATTGACGGTGTTAAGGCGAAGATTGCAGAGATGCAAGAGCGTTCCATTCCTCCCGATATTGAAATTAGTATCGTACGTGACCAATCCACCTTTATTCGTGAAAACATTGCTGACGTATGGAATGCGATTATTTTTGGTGGCTTCTTAGCGTTGCTCATAACTTATCTGTTCTTACGAGATTTTAGGGCAACCTTGTTGGGTAGTTTGTGTATTCCTACTTCCATTGTTGCAACCTTCTTTATGATGAAGGTTTTGGATTTTACCTTCAATAATATGTCCTTGATGGCATTGTCCCTTGCAGTTGGTATTTTGATAGACGACGCTATCGTTCTTATTGAAAACGTTTTCCGTCATATGGAAATGGGTAAGTCACCTCTTGTTGCAGCACAAGATGCTACAGAAGAATTAAGCCTTGCTATTTTGGCAACTTCTCTGTCTTTGCTGGCAGTGTTCGTGCCCGTTGGTAATATGGGCGAGGTAATTGGTCAGTACTTTAAACAATTTGGTTTGACAGTTGCTTTCGCAATCTCCTTCTCCACCTTGACTGCTTACACCCTGACTCCTATGGTGTGCGCTTATTGGTTGAAACCTGCTGACGAAGAGCAGGCTAGAAAGGAACGCAATCCCTATTTGCAAAAATTCTTGGATAAATTTGAAGCAGGCTTCCAATTTATTCGTAAGTTATATGATGAGCTGATGGTTGTGGTAATCAGGAATCCCAAGAAGGTATTGGTTGGTGCTTTCTTATCCCTGTTCCTTAATTTTGGCTTGCTGCCCTTCGTAGGTATGGAGTTCCAACCTACCTATGACTCCGGCGAATTTACTATTAACTTTAAGGCTCCCATTGGTACCGGTTTGGACAAGACCGTAGAACTTGCTAAACCAATCCAAGAAGAAATCATGAGTTACCCGGAAGTTAAGGTTGTTGCTTTGAACATTGGTGCTTCCCGTAATCCTGTAAACCAAGGCTCTTTTGAGATTCGTCTGCATCCTTCCGGCGAGCGTGAACGCACTATGCAGGAAATTATGGATGAACTGCGTACCTTCGTCCGCGGTGTGGAAGGCTTGAATGCTAACGTAGTATCCAACCAAGGTGGCGGTCGTGGTGATAGCCGTCCGGTACAAGTTGGTTTGCGTGGTAATGATATTAAACAATTGAAGGTTTACGCTTTGGAATTGGCAGAAAGAATCCGTCAAGTTCCCGGTGCTTCCGACGTAGATATTTCTGATTCTGATGACCAGCCGGAAATCGTAATCAAGCTTGATCAAGCTCGTGCCAGCTCCTTAGGTTTGGATTCCACTTCCGTTGGTGAAGTTGTAGAGATGGCGTTCATGGGCAAAGAGACTGGTAACAGCTATACCATCGGTGATAATGACTACGATATTATTTTGCAGATGCCTCACGAATGGCGTACCAATATCAACGACGTTAAAAACCTGCGTATCTCTAACGAATATGGTCAGTTCATCCGCTTGGGTGACGTTGCCGAAGTAGAATTGAGCAGTGGTCCTACCCGTATCGAGCGTGAAGATAAACGTCGTCAAATCGTAGTATATGCCAACACCGTAGGCACATCCCCCGGTGATTTGATTGCTGTAATTCAAGACAAGCTTATTCCTGATATGAACATGGAGCAAGGCTACACTTACAAGATGGTAGGTCAGGCTGATACCATGGCGCGTACCTTTAGAGAAATTCGCAACGCTATCCTCTTGGCGATTGTAGTAGTTTATATGGTAATGGCTGCCCAGTTTGAAAGTTTTGTGCAACCTCTCGTAATTATGACCTCTCTGCCTTTCGCAATCATCGGTGCGGTGCTTGGCCTCTTGGTAGCTGGTCAAACTGCCAATATGATGAGTATGATTGGCTTGATTATGCTCTTGGGCTTGGTAACTAAGAACGCAATTCTTTTGATTGACTATTCTAACCAGGCTCGCGAACAAGGTGTAGAATTGCGTAAAGCTGTGCTTGATGCCTGCTCCTTGCGTTTGCGTCCTATCTTGATGACCACCTTGTCAACTATTTTCGCAATGCTTCCCATTGCTTTTGGTATTGGTGAAGGTGCGGAGCTGCGTCAATCCATGGGCGTTGTTCTTGTAGGCGGCTTGTTTACTTCTACAATTTTGACCTTGTTGGTTGTTCCTAATGTATACATCCTGTTTGAAGAGTGGAAAGAAAAACATAATGCAGGAAAAACGGCATAAGAAAGCGAATACTTAATCTAATGCTTTTGAGCGGAGGATTAGGTTCGTGACTTTACAAGACGATAAGATTTTAGAAATTATAAATAGGTATAAGAATCAAGAGCTGCCCCCAGAGGCAGCTCTTGCTCAAATTAAAGGTTTGCAGTACACCGATTTGGGGTTTGCCAAATTGGATAACAACAGAGCAGACCGACAAGGTTTCCCCGAAGTAATTTACTGTGCAGGCAAAACACCGGAGCAGTGCGGGGAAATTATGTATGCTCTTAGCCTGAACAATGATAATGTTCTCGCCACTAGAGCAGATGAAAATATATATGAAGCTATTAAGGCTAAAGTTTCGGACGTGCGCTATCACAAAGAGGCGCGCGTTGTTGTGCTTGAAAGAAAGCCTCTGCCCAAGGACCCGGAGCGTGTGATAACCATCATCACTGCAGGAACAAGTGATATCCCTGTAGCTGCGGAAGCAGCAGTAACCGCAGAGATTATGGGGAATAAGGTAAGCTGCATTTATGATGTGGGAGTTGCCGGAATTCATCGCCTGTTCGACAGGCTGGAAGAAATCCGCAGGGCTAATGTACTCATTGTAGTTGCAGGGATGGAAGGTGCACTTGCCAGTGTTATTGGCGGTTTGGTAAGTAAGCCTGTGGTAGCAGTACCTACTAGCGTAGGCTATGGTGCAAATTTTGGCGGGCTTTCCGCACTATTGGGAATGCTTAACAGCTGTAGTGCGGGCGTTGCCGTTGTGAATATTGATAATGGTTTTGGTGCGGGGCGTTTGGCAAGCATCATTAACCATATGAGGTAAGAATATGAAAGCGATTTATTTAGAAACCTTTGCCGGCATTAGCGGTAATATGCTTTTAGGAGCATTGCTGGATGCGGGCTTTCCCATAGATGTATTGCGTAGCGAGTTGGAGAAGCTGGACTTGGGTGAATATGAACTAGTACATCAACGTGCCAACAAGCTGGGGATTGACGCGCAGTATTTTAATGTGCTGTTGCCCCATGGTCACGAGCATAGTCATAATCACGAGGAGCATTTCCATTGTCAGGAATATGCTCATACCTATGACCCTTCCCATCACGAGCATCATCACGAAGAACACGCTCATGAACATCACCATCACTACGAAGATGACCATCATGCGCACGAACATCATCATGAATTGCCCCACGCTCATCACTACCACGAGCACCGCAATTTGAAAGCGGTGATGGATATTATAGAAGCTTCTTCCTTATCCCAAAGCATTAAGGGTAAAGCACGCGAGATTTTTACCGCCATTGCTATTGCGGAAGCTAAAGTGCATGGTAAGACTGTGGAAGAGGTGCATTTCCACGAGGTTGGTGCTATCGATACTATTATTGACATTGTGGGCTGCTTGCTTGGCTTGGAATACTTGGGTATTGAAAAGGTTTATGTAGGTAAGATTACCACTGGTCATGGTTTTGTTAAATGCACCCATGGCTTGATGCCTGTACCTGCTCCTGCAACTGCGGAGCTTTTGCAAGGATTGCCCCAAGAAAAGGGACGTGTTGCCAAAGAGCTGACGACGCCTACCGGTGCGGCACTTGCTAAGGTTTTGGGTGAGGTTACTTTGGAAATTCCTGCTGATTTCGTATGTGACAAGATTGCTTACGGCGCAGGAACTTGGGAGCTGGAAATCCCCAATGTATTGCGTGTGCACATAGGTAGCGTTTCTGATGCAGTTAAGGAAAAGGCTGTTATCGAAGTTGCCTGCAATATTGATGATATGAGTGGGGAAGTCTTCGCTTACGTTATAGATAGACTGTTGGTAGCAGGTGCTCTTGATGCTTGGGCTGAACCCGTCGTTATGAAGAAGGGCAGACCTGCCCATAAGCTGTGCTTCCTTGCTATGGAAGACAATCTGGACGAATTGCTTAACATTGTTTTTACAGAGTCCACTACTTTGGGCGTGCGTTATCACAAGGTTGAACGTACTATTCTGGAGCGTAGAAGTGCAGTCGTAGCAACTCCTTACGGCGCGGTGGAAGTAAAGTATGGTTTGCGCGAGGGTAGGGCGATGAATATTGCGCCTGAATATGAAGCTTGCAAGAAGCTTGCCTTGGAAACAGGTGCGCCTTTGAAAAAGATTATGCAGCTGGCGCAGGCTACTGCTGAGGAATTGTTAAATGAGTAATGATTTTGCTGCCTATTTGGCAGAGCTGCGAGAGAAATTAAATAGCGTTGCTCCTGTAAGCGGTGAAAAGGACATTGCTTACGGTCACCAGTTTACGGTTGTGCGAGGCAGTGAAAAAGCTGTGCTCACTGCTTACGATGGCAAGAAAGGCCGCCGTCTTGTATGGGGCGGTGCGGCAAGTGCTTTGCAAAGTGAGCTACAAGGTGCGGTAGAGGGCAAGCCCGTTTCCTTCTTGGCAGAAGAGAGCGTTACCTGGCAGGGGATGTGGGCAGGCAGTGACGAGTCCGGTAAGGGAGATTTCTTTGGTCCTTTGGTGGTTGCCGCTGTTATTGTGGATGACACTACTGCTGCGAAATTGCAGGCGGCAGGAGTGAAGGACTGCAAGCTGCTTAGCGATAAAAAAATCTTGCAGCTGGAGGATGTTATTAAGGAAAACGTGGTGGACAGTGCCGTACTGGAGCTGAAGCCCCACGTTTACAATATGCGTTACGCTCAAGTAAAGGCTGAGGGGGATAATCTGAATCAGCTTCTGGGCTATGGTCACGTGGCGGCGCTGAGCCAAGTGCTTGTTAAACATGGCGAGTGTAAGGGTGCACTCATTGACCAGTTTACAAAATCCAATACGGTTTTAAAAAGCTTGCAGGCAAAATTTCCCCAAATGATTTTTAAGCAGCAACCTAAAGCGGAAAGCGACCTTGCTGTTGCTGCTGCTTCTGTTCTAGCACGAGCAAGGTTCTTGCGCACCATGGAAGAGCTGGCACCTTTGGCTGGTGAGGAAGAACTGCCCAAAGGTGGGGGTGAGCTGGCTGCTGCCTGTGCCCAAAGGATTGCAGAGCGTTTGGGGAAGGATGCGCTCAAGAATTTTGTGAAACTTCACTTTGCAAATTATAGTAAATTGTTATAAGCACTGTTATGCTTTGTCGCAACTCGTTTGCTTGCTCGACGTACATATAGTACGCCTTCGCGGCACAAGCCTCGTTGCTTCGAGCCTTCCAGCACTTCTGACAATTTTGGAGTAAGATAATGCTAAAAAAACTAATCGTAAATGCCGACGACTTCGGTTTACATATAGAAATAAATAAGGGCATCATCAAAGGCTATCAGGAGGGCTTTATTACAAGCACCTCCTTGATGTGCAGTGCGCCTGCTTTTGATGATGCAGTAGTATTGGCACGTCAAAATCCGGGGTTAGGGATTGGTATCCATTTAACTTTGGTGGGGAGCGTGCCTTCTGTTTTACCTAAGGAGAAAGTAAGCACCTTAGTTGATGAAAAGGGATTGTTCCCTGAAAATTATGTAGTTTTTGCTAAAAAGTTTTACACAGGTCAAGTAAAAATGGTACAATTAGAGTTAGAATTACGTGCCCAAATCGAAAAGGCTTTGGCAACGGGTTTACATGTTACACATGTTGACAGCCATCAGCACACCCACGTGCTTCCCGGTATGACGGGTTTGGTAGTGAAATTGTGTAAGGAATATAAAATAAAGAACATTAGGATTCCGCAGGAAGGTTATTTTTTCAGCGGTGGCTTCGCAGGCGGGCTTGGACGCAAGATTGGACGTGCAGGCTTGTCTTTCTGTGCTTGTCTGGCATCAATGAAGGCTAAAGAAGCAGGGCTTAATTATCCTAACAGTTTCTTTGGAATGCTAGCAGGTGGCAATTTAAATGAGCAGCTTGTTGGCAATATCATTACTGCTTTACCCGAAGGTGTTAGTGAAATTATGACTCATCCCGGGCTTAACAAGCAGGAACTGGATAAACATTTTACTTGGAATTATCACTGGGAGGATGAGCTTAACGCTTTTCTTTCTGGAAAAAATAAAACTTTATTGGAGCAGCAACGGGTTGCTTTAATGAACTTTGGTGGTCTTGAATAAATGTCCGAAAAACTTATGAAACGCTTGATGATATTGTTTGCCTGTGTGGTAATGATATCTGTGGCGGTAATTTATTTTACATTTGATATAAGAGCCTTGGAATATTTGTCCATGTTTGAACCCAAGTGCATCTTGCTGGCACTTGCCTGTCTTACGGTTGGCTTGTTCTTTGATGGGTTACGCTTGATAACTTTGGCAGATGTTACGGGAGCAAAGCTTACTTTAAAGCAGGTAGTGAACGTGGTGCTGAGTAACTACTTCTTGGCACTGGTGACTCCTGGTGCTAGTGGTGGCGCTATTGCTCAGATTATGTTTATGCGCAAGGCAGGAGTACCAGTTGCCAAAGCTACGGTGGTGGTTCTGGTGCGGACAATTATGTCCATTTTCTTCCTGATTTTACTGGTGCCCGTAGTGTTGCATAGCGACAATGATATTGGCGAATGGATGCCTGCTTCTGTTATAACAGCGGTGTCGTTGATTTTTATATCCCTGCCTATTCTGGCCTTCTTCTTGATGCGTACTAGTTATCCGGAGAGATGGCTTGATAAGCTGACGCGGAAGTTCTCTTATACCACGCGACAAAATTGTTTTATTTGGTATGAGGAATTTAAAAATGCCTTTGTGGTAATGGCGAAGCATCCCCTCAAGGTTTTTAGAGCCTTTCTTGAATCTGGTTTGAGCCTTTTGGGAATTTATGCTACGGTTCCGGCGTTCTTTACCGGGTTGAATAACTTTAGTTTTGACTTGTTCCAGGTTATGGGCAGAATGATTCTGTTAAACTTGGTATTATATTTTTCTCCTACACCCGGTGGTAGCGGAGTGGCAGAGGTTGGCTTCGTCGCCCTGTTTTCTAATATTTTGCCCGATGGTGTAGTTGGTATTATGGCGGTACTATGGCGTTTTGCTGCGGAATACTTACCGTTCCTCTTGGGTGCGTTCGTTTCTATCCGCGCCTTTGGTGCTGATGTAATGAACATGGCGAATTTGACTGGGGGAAAGAAAAAATGAAAATCTTAGTTACTGGTGGGGCAGGCTTTATAGGCTCACACTTGTTAGACTTATTAAATGAAGAAAACAATGTAGAGGTTGTAGCTTTTGACAACCTTTCTTCCGGTAGGGAGTCCCATGTTCCGATGGGTATTAAGCTGATTGTTGGAGATGTTCGGGACAGGGAATTATTGGACAAGGTTTTTGCGGAAGAAGGTTTTACTGCGGTAATTCACTTGGCGGCGCAGACCATGGTACCATATTCCATTGAATATCCTGACGAGGATTGTGACATTAATTTGCTGGGCATCCTGAATATTTTAGAATGTTGCCGTAAGTATGGCGTGAAGAACATTACTTTTTCTTCCAGTGCTGCTGTTTATGGTGATAACACCAACATTCCTCTAAAAGAGGATGAAAAATTATTGCCCACTTCTTTTTATGGTGTAACCAAGATGACTAGCGAGCACTACCTGCGCTTGTACCATGATTTGTATGGTTTGAATACCACTGTATTGCGTTTTGCCAATGTGTATGGTGAGCGACAGGGTGCGGGCGGAGAAGGTGGCGTTGTCAGCATCTTCTGTAAGCTGTTGGCGGCAGGCAAGGGCATAACGGTTTTTGGTAACGGCGAGCAAACTCGTGACTTCGTTTATGCAGGAGATATTGCTGCTGCCTTGGCAAGGACTGTTAACTTGACTGGTTATAATACTATTAATGTTTCTACTCGTAAGGAAACTTCTGTGAATCAGCTATTACTAGCCTTTGAGAAGGCAGTCGGTAGAAAGTTTGAAGTTACTTATGCACCTGCTCGAGAGGGAGACATCTTCCGTTCTGTTCTAGACAATACCAACTGTATTGAAAAACTTGATTATTGTCCCCAAATGGAACTTATTGAAGGTGTTGAACGCACCTACCAAGATTATTTGAAAGCTTGTGAAGAGGTTAAAGGATGAATCAATATGAAAAGAAAAGTCTCCTGATTTTGGGAGCAGTAATAATTTTTATGGTCTTCTTCGGTATAGGGGGCGTACCACTGCTTGACCCGGATGAACCGGTTTATGCTGAAACTGCTCGCGAGATGATATTGACCGGTGACTATTTGTCCCCTCGAATCTTTGGTGATTATTGGTATGATAAACCGCCTATGTACTATTGGCTGGTGGCAATGGCATTTCACGTTTTTGGTGATGGCGAGTTTGCGGCGCGCTTCCCTGCTGGCTTGATGGCAGGTGGTACTGCTTTAATGCTGTATTTTTCTGTTACCAAGCTGTTCAATGAACGTGCAGGCTTCTGGTCTTCTATGGTACTGTCTAGTAGTATAATGTTCTTTTATATGGGCAAGGCTGCGGTTACGGATACTACACTGCTGTTTTTCATGACGGGAGCGTTGCTGTGCTTCCTGCATAAGCGTTATTGGCTGATGTATGTGTGCATGGCGTTGGCGACTGTTACCAAAGGTCCCATAGGCATAGTCTTTCCGGGTGCAATCATTTTTCTGTACCTACTCTTTATGGGGCAACTACGTGAGATTTTGCGGATGCATGTCATTCGTGGTATGCTTTTGTATTTTATGGTTGCAAGTCCCTGGTATTATGCAATGTATACCGTTCATGGTATGGATTTCATCAATACCTTCTTGGGTTTCCATAATATTACCCGTTTTACAACGCCGGAACATGCCAGTCGCGTTACCTTCTGGTATTATTTGCCTGTAATTATTTTAGGTATGTTCCCTTGGACAGGTATTCTTCTGCAATCTATCAAGGCTTCTATCAGTGATAGCCGTATTGATGATATGCGTACTTTGATGTTTATGCATGTTTGGTGGGTCTTTGTTTTGCTCTTCTTTACAATCTGCAAGACAAAGCTTGTGTCCTATATCTTGCCTATGTTCCCTGCTTTGGCAATTATTATTGGTTGGAACATATCCAGGATGGTAAGCAAGGTACGTTATAATACCACTTTCTACAGTTGGATAGTTGGTAGTGGTATTATGTTTAGCCTGCTAGGCGTAGGTTGGATTATTGGTGGTCAACAGTTACCAGAGCTGGAATTCAGTGGTTTGGTTTTAGGTGGGTTGACCTTCGTACTTGGCTTTGCTGCGCTCTTTACATTGTGGTATTATCGTGATGTGGAGATGGCAAGCTGGTTGCATGTTGCAACAGGTGCTACCATTATGGTAGTTGCATTTGCTTTTATGCTACCCGTTATTGCTGATAGATTTAGTGTAAAAACTATTAGTCAGGTATATCGTGAAGAATGTAATCCTGGTCCGGAGATTTATGTTGATAAGTTTTTAAGGCCCGGCTTTATGTATTACGCAGGCAAGCCTGGTATTGAGATGTTACCTAAGACCAGTGCATTCGCTGAAGCGTTGCGTAAGGATGAGCATAAATATTTCCTTGTGCGTGGTTTGGAGTACCGCCGTTTGCTGAAGGTGCAGCCTAAACCTGATAATTTGCATCAGGTAGCAGAGATTGCAGATATTTATCTGTTAGAGCAAAAATAGATAGCTGTTTGGGAGGGTTATTTATGAAACTGTTGGAAGAAAGAATTTTGAAAGATGGTGTTATCAAACCAGGTAATGTATTGAAGGTTGATAGCTTTTTGAACCATCAAATTGATGTACCCTTTATTGCGAAGTTGGGTGAAGAATTTAAAAGATTATACGCAGATACTCCTGTTACTAAAATTCTAACCATTGAGTCATCCGGTATTGGTATCGCTAGTGTAGCAGCAATGTACTTTAATGTGCCTGTTGTTTTTGCAAAAAAAGCAAGCGGTAGTAATATGGATAAGGACGTTTATTTTACCAGAATATATTCTTATACTCATAACAAGGTGAATGAAGTTGTTGTTTCCAAACGTTTTATTTCCCCTGAGGATAAGGTGCTGATTATTGACGATTTTCTCGCTAATGGCTGCGCTTTAGAAGGTTTGGTTGAAATTGTGCGCCAAGCGGGTGGCACTGTTGCAGGTATTGGTATTGCCATCGAAAAAGGCTTCCAAGGTGGTGGAGATAAGCTGCGTGCTAGCGGTATCCGCGTGGAATCTCTGGCGATTATAGAAAAAATGGATTCTCAGAGTAAAACTATTGAGTTTAGATAGGAGCGGCTATGAGCAAGGAAAGCATTGATAACATTTATCAGCTTGATGGTAAGGTGCCTTTAGGAAAGGCTATTCCTTTTGGTTTACAACATGTCTTAGCCATGTTCGTTGCTAATATTGCGCCTATTTTAATTGTTGCGGGCGTTGTGAAGATGCCATTGGAAAGTAGTGCAGCGCTTATTCAGACTGCAATGATTATTGCTGGTTTAGGAACACTAATTCAACTGTATCCGGTTTGGCGAGTAGGGAGTGGTTTGCCCATAGTTATGGGGATAAGCTTTACATTTGTATCTATTTTCTGTGTTATTGGTAGCAAGTTTGGCTATGGTACTGCTATGGGAGCTGCTCTAGTGGGCGGCTTGCTGGAAGGGCTGTTAGGCTTGTGTGCTGCGTACTGGCGCCGTTTTATCCCTCCCATTGTTGCAGCAACGGTTGTTGCATCTATAGGTTTCTCTTTGCTCGGGATAGGAGCCAACTCTTTTGGGGGTGGCTTTGGTAATCCTAACTTTGGTGATGCTAAATATATTATTGTTGGAACTATTACTTTGGTGAGCTGCCTGGCTTTCAATATTTTAGCAAAGTCTTTCTTTAAACAGCTTTCCGTTCTTTTCGGCCTGGTTGTTGGCTATGTAGTTTCCTTCTTTTTTGGTATGGTAGATTTAAGCCGTTTGGCAACTGTGGATTTTATTTCTATTCCTAGGTTTATGCCCTACGAGCTTGAATTCCAACCAGGAGCAATTTTTGCAGTTTTTCTTATCTATCTGGTATCTGCTTCGGAAACTATTGGTGATACTTCTGCGATGACTGCTATCGGTTTACGTCGTAATGTAACCGAAAAGGAGATTTCCGGCTCCATTACCTGCGATGGTCTTGTGAGTAGTATCTCTGCCCTGTTTGGCTGTATGCCTATTACTTCTTTCAGTCAGAATGTAGGGTTGATTGCCATGACTAAGGTTGTCAATCGCTTTGCGATTATGACCGGAGCTGCAATTATGATTATGGCAGGCTTGTTCCCGGCGTTGGGAGTAATTTTAGCTTCTTTGCCAGAGCCTGTACTTGGCGGGTGCACTCTGATGATGTTTGGATCCATTGTAGTCAGTGGCGTGCAGATGATTGCGGGATGTGGTTATAGTCAGCGTAATGTAATTATTGCTTCCTTGGCAATGAGTATTGGTCTGGGCTTTACTCAAACTCCGGCAATTTTTAAAATCTTCCCTGATCTGATTAGGAATGTTTTTGCTGAGAATTGCGTGGCAGTTGTGTTCATAGTAGCAGTTATTCTAAATTTGATTCTCCCTGATGATATGGAAGAAGCAGAATGATTTAAGATTAAATTTTGGACGGCAGAATTTTTCTGCCGTCTTTTGTGTTATAATGTCAGAAGAAAGAAGAGGTACTGACTAATGGCAAAGAAAATTACTGAAATAGAGGCAGATTTACAGGGGTGGGAGCTTTTAAAACAGCTTCCGCAAGAAATAGAAGGCTTTAAGCTACAAGCAGGCACTGGTATCAGTGGGCAAATCTTGAATATTGCTTCATATATTAATGAAGAAAAACATTGTCGCTTAGATTTAATTTATACAGGGGAAACCTTCGACTATGTTCTGGTGAAAAGCATAGGTCTGCATACTTTTCGTGACGACAGATTTTTTTCTCGTGAACAAGAACGATTTGGAGAAATGGTTTTGAGAAAACTACCTGATATTCTGAAAGAGATGAGCAATGGTTTAGGTAAATCTCTTGGGTATGAGGCAAAGGCGATGGGCTTTGAGAAGTGGTCCTTCTGGAAAAAGCTTCCGCAGAAATTAGGTAATTTTGAGCTTTTTATTACTCCAGATAAACCGATGGAGTATATTAACGGTTCATGGATAATCTTAGATTATAGTGATTTTACTAGAGGCAATCAAATTATGTTCTTGTATAATGGTTTCCGTAACGAGTTGTTTGCAGAGATGAAGAAAGAATATTTACCCTTGACTACGGATGAGTTTAATGCTGGTAATCTTGAAAGTTTATCCTTGCTTATAGATCAAAAACTAGAATTTACTTTAAAGGAGTTAGAAAAATAAAAAAGATATTGACAAGGTAATATTAAATCTGTATAATACTATTTGTAGTTGAATTGGCCCGGTGGTTCAGTTGGTTAGAATGCCGCCCTGTCACGGCGGAGGTCGAGGGTTCGAGTCCCTTCCGGGTCGCCAAAGCTATGCCTCGGTAGCTCAGTTGGTAGAGCAAGGGACTGAAAATCCCTGTGTCCACAGTTCGATTCTGTGCTGAGGCACCATTTATGCGGGAATAGCTCAGTGGTAGAGCACCTCCTTGCCAAGGAGGGGGTCGCGAGTTCGAGCCTCGTTTCCCGCTCCAATTAGGGCGACATAGCCAAGCGGTAAGGCAGAGGTCTGCAAAACCTTTATCCCCGGTTCGATTCCGGGTGTCGCCTCCAATTTTGTTTTGTCTGCCGCGGTGGCGGAACTGGCAGACGCAAGGGACTTAAAATCCCTCGGGTAGTGATACCCGTACCGGTTCGATTCCGGTCCGCGGCACCAAATAAGTATATACGCAAGAGCATCTCAATGCAAAGTGCATTGGGATTTTTTGTTTTTGTAATCTTTGTGCGATAGGTGCGAAAGCCTTTATTTTGAACATCATAATTGCAAAAAATGAAATTGATGTGTAGATGTTAAGCTTGTAGTATAATAGTATGGAATAATTTTAACAGGTGATGCTATGAAGATTATTATTTCTCCAGCGAAGAAGATGCGTGTTGACAATGACACCTTTGTTCCTTTAAGCACACCGGAATTTTTAGATAAAACTGCCAAGCTTATGGCAAGTCTTAAGGAAATGGACTTGCCTGCCTTGCAAAAGCTATGGGAGTGCAACGATGAAATTGCTGTCTTGAATTTTAAGCGCCTGCAAGGAATGGACTTACAGCGTAACCTTACTCCTGCAGTCTTTGCTTATGATGGCTTGCAGTACCAGCATTTGGCGCCTAATGTTTTGGAAGAGAATGCTTTGGTTTATTTGCAAAAGAACCTGCGGATTTTATCAGGCTTTTATGGAATACTGCGTGCTTTCGACGGGGTGGTGCCTTATCGTTTAGAGATGCAGGCACGCCTTGCTTGTGAGGGTTCCAAAAATCTTTATGCTTTTTGGAATAGCTTGCTCTATGACGAGCTTACTAAAGACGATGGGGAAGTGTTGAACCTTGCTTCCAAGGAATACTCTAAAGCGGTGGAAGGGTATGTGACGCAAGACGTGCGGTTCGTAACCTGTGTGTTTGCTACTTATGTTAAGGGCAAGCTAAAGGTGAAGGCAACGGAAGCGAAGATGGCGCGCGGGGAAATGGTACGCCTGTGTGCAGAAAATAACGTGCAGCACGTTGATGAGGTAAAGGCGTACAACGTGCGAGGGTACATATATAATGAAGAACTTTCCAGCGAGAATGAGTTTGTATTTGTGAAGGCATAAGTGTTTTGAAATTTATTGGCTTTTGTGTTATAATACAATGTCTAAAATTTTGAAGATATGTTTTTTATGAAAAGAGGTATGAAGAATGGCTAATGGCTTTGAGGCACTGAAGGTTTGTGCCCAT